>JADYXV010000402.1 GCA_020853995.1 Novosphingobium sp. | reverse complement strand
GAAGGAGCGGTCGATCTTGATCCGGTTCACCGCAAACCGCCGGATCGAGGTGATCGAGGCGTGCCCCGTGCCAAAATCGTCAAGATCAATGCCGCAGCCCATATTGGCCAATGCCGCAATGTTGTGAACGACGGTATCATTCGCAGTTTCAGCAACGACCGACTCGAGTATTTCGATGGTAAGCCGCTCTGGCGCCAGATCAAAGCGATCGAGTTCCCATTTCAGGCGGTCAGTCAGTTTCGGGTTGCGCAATTCTTCCTTGCAGAAATTCACTGCGACATTTGGTACCCCCACGCCAGCCCGGTCCCATGCACGCAGGGCCGTCAGAGAGTGAAGCAGCATCACCTCGCCCAATCGCGCTGACAGGCCGGCATTTTGCAGGGTTGGCAGAAACTCGGCCGGGGGCAGGATTCCGCGTTCAGGGTGCACCCAGCGCGCAAGCGCCTCAACGCCCGTGACCTTGCCTGTGTCGGTCGATATCTGCGGCTGAAAATAGGCGGTTATTTCGCCGTTGTCCAAGGCCGCGCCAATTCGGTCGCGCAACAATTCACGATCTTGTGCCGCAGCCGCTATTTCGATCGAGTAAGAGCGGATCGCCCCCGGCCCGTTACGACCGGCGTCCTCTGCTGCGGCTTCTGCGGCCCGCAAGAGCGCTTCGCCAGATTGTTCATCGCAGCGGCTTGGAAGGCAAAAACCCACGGACGCACTGATATAGATCGCCATTGCATCGACGGAAATCGGTTCGCTTAGCGCTGCCTGCAAACGTCCTGCAATCTGGATGGCCGTTTCCAGATCGGCGCGGCGCAATGTGCCAAGCGCCACAGCAAACCGATCACCTTCAAGCCGGACAACGCAATCCCTGTCGCGCATGGTCACCACAAGCCGTTCGGCGACCTTGCGCAAGATACGATCATGAGCCGATTGGCCGAACCCTTCGACAATTCGTTGCGGATCGTCAAGCCGCAGCACGAAGCAGGCCGTGGTCTGACCAAAGATCTTTGCGCCCGATAGCACCCGATCCAGCGCTTCCACCGCCGTGGCGCGCAATGGCAGGCCGCTGACCGCGTCCCGCCAATCGGCATCGGTCCTGCCGTCGCGCAACTGGTCTATCTGGCGCAGAGGCAAGAAGGCCAACGGCAAAGAGGCCACCGCAACCACCACTGCCCCTTGCGGCCCGAACCACAGCCAGGACAGGATCAATGCCGGGATCAACCCTAACAAACCCGGCCGCGCAAAGACCCAACTGGTCAGATAGACGCGGTTCGGAGATGCCAATGATTTTTGCCCCAACATACGCCTACCTCGCCATTTTCGGGGGCGCGAAGTCGCCCGCCACACCGCACATTAGGCATTCGCAAGTGACCAGCCGGTTAATCCCGACCGCCAAAAATGGGTGTATCCCAAGGTTTTTCACCAATATCGCCGTCGTTCAGGGCCAATCTGGCGAAATCGAACAGCGTCGGATCCAAAAGATGCGATGGCTGGGCCTTCATCAACGCCTTGAACATGATCTGGCGGCGACCGGGATATTGCGCCTCCCAGCCATCCAGAATCGTCTTGATCTGCTGGCGCTGCAACCCATCCTGAGAGCCGCAAAGATCGCACGGAATGATCGGAGAGTTCATTGCAGCTGCGAAGGCCTCGCAATCCGCCTCGGCAACAAAGGCCAGCGGGCGATACAAGAAAAGATCGCCGTCTTCGTTGACCAGCTTCGGCGGCATCGTGGCCAATTGCCCGCGATGAAAGAGGTTCAGAAAGAAGGTTTCAAGAATATCATCGCGGTGATGCCCCAGCACCACGGCAGAACAGCCTTCTTCGCGGGCAATCCGATAAAGATTGCCCCGGCGCAGACGCGAACAAAGCGCACAATAGGTTTGTCCTGCAGGCACCTTGTCAGTGACGATCGAATAGGTATCGCGAAAGTCGATCCGGTGCGCCACCCCCATTCTTGCCAGAAATTCAGGCAACACCGTTGCCGGAAAGCCGGGCTGCCCCTGATCAAGATTGCAGGCCAGAAGATCAACCGGCAGCAGGCCACGCCATTGCAGTTCATGCAAAACAGCCAGCAACGTATAGCTGTCCTTGCCGCCCGACAGGCATACCAGCCAACGCCCGCCACGTTCTATCATGCCATAGGTTTCAATCGCCTCGCGCACCGCACGCACCAGCCTTTTGCGCAACTTCTTGAACGCGGGTGTCGTCGGCGCACCGTGGAACAGCGGGTGAATATCGTCTTGATCGTCCAACATTGCAAAAACCCTTCGAAACTGCGTTTTGCTTGCCCGTGCGATACATCTAAAGCAAAGTCTATCACAGGGCGGAACATCGCGCGCGTGTCCGCAGAAAGCCGACTTTCGTGCGCCGCCACGCTTTACTTGCTGCCCTGATCCGGGTGAGCCCTTGCTGGGTTTTCTGGCACCGGGTCATAACCTGACCCACCCCAGGGATGGCAGCGACAGATGCGGTGGGCGGCAAGATAGCCACCCTTCAGCCCACCGTGACGTTCCAGCGCTTCAAGCGCATAGGCCGAACAGGTCGGCTGGAATCGGCATCCATGGCCCACCCAGGGGCTTAGAACCAGGCGGTAGGCGCGCACTGGCAGGGCTAGGGCATGTGCAAGCGGGGTCATGGCTTATTATGGGGCCTTGGGGTGAATCAGCGCCAGCGCCTTTTCCAGATCCGCCAGCAGAAGCGCAAATTCACGTGTTGCAGTCGCGTTGGGGCGGCCAACCAGCACATAGTCCCAACCGGGTCGGCCGTGTGCTGGCAGGACCGCGCGGGCAATCTCGCGCAAGCGCCGCTTGGCGCGATTGCGCGCGACAGCATTGCCGAGTTTCTTGGAACAGGTATAGCCAATTCGAATGACAGCGGCATCCGCTTCGACTTCGCGTCGTTGCCGCGCCTGAAGCAAGAAGCCACCCGTTCCTTGGCGTCGCGCCTGGGCGGCGCGCAGAAAATCGGCACGTTTGGCCAGAACTTCAAGACGAACGGAAACCGCCGGAGGCATCTCCGCGCGTTGGCCCATCTGGCCTTGCACGGGTGTCTCCGGCGGTGTCATGCCGTGTAACCTGTCTGGCGCTTACGCCGACAGAACCTTGCGACCGCGTGCGCGACGTGCATTCAGCACCCGGCGACCGCCTTTGGTGGCCATGCGGGCGCGAAAGCCGTGGCGGCGGGCGCGAACCAGGTTCGACGGTTGAAAGGTGCGCTTCATCGCTTATACTCCGGTAACTCGCCCAAACCCCAGCATTGGGGATTCGAAGGCCCATATCATTCGAAGCCCGTCCATTAGACGTCCCGGCCCCCCAAGTCAACACGCCAAACCTCGATTCCCGGGCGCTTTTGTCCGACATCGCCGGAAAGCCGGAAGTTTTGGTCAGGTCTTTCACAAGGCCTGCCCATGTGCGATGTTCCAACCAACCAGATCCCGTGCCATCGTGGCTGTGGGGGGCGGTGGGCGACGGTTCGGGACACGAAAGGCCTGATATGTTTCTCAATACGCTTTCAGGTCGGTTTCT
>JADYXV010000401.1 GCA_020853995.1 Novosphingobium sp. | reverse complement strand
TATCCGGGGCAGAGCGCGTGACAGATGCGATTTATGACGCCGGTTTTTCCGGCCCGTCGCGGTTCTATTCCATTGCGCAAGAGCGGTTGGGCATGAGTGTATCGGCTTGGCGCAATGGCGGCCGGGGTGTGACCATTCAGTGGGCTGTCGTAGTAACATCGCTGGGACCAATGCTGGTTGCGGCAACTGATCGGGGGGTGTGCCGGTTGTCCTTCAACGAAGACATGGCCGCGCTCGAATCACGGTTTCCCCACGCAGAGCTTATACAGGGCGGGGCCGGGTTCGGTGCGTTATTGTCCGAAGTTGTCGCCGCAGTTGAAACGCCCGGCGACCACTCGCACATCCCGCTCGACGTCAAGGGTACGGCTTTTCAAGAGGCGGTTTGGCAAGCCTTGCGGCGCATTCCTCTGGGCGAAACGCGCTCCTATGCGCAGATCGCAGCAGAGGTGGGCAAGCCGGGGGCGGTACGGGCCGCAGGATCAGCCAACGGTGCAAACAATGTGGCTGTGTTGATCCCGTGCCACCGTGTGATCCGTTCGGATGGATCGTTGGGCGGCTATGCCTATGGGCTTGAGATCAAGCAGCGGCTGCTGGAGCAGGAGCGCCGCGCGAGCACCGAATAGCAGGCGTTCAATTTCGCGCCCAACCCGGTTTCGCAGGCTCCAGTGTCTCAAGAAAGGCATCGGCGCTGGCCATATATTCCGCGCGCTTATCCTCGGCCATCCGTCGCCATGTGGCATAAGGTTGCGCAAGGCGGTGATAGCCTGCCAGAGCCTTCTCATTGCGCGCAAGAAAGTGCCAGTACAGCGCGTTGAACGGGCAAGCATCCTCGCCCACCTTTTTCTTCACGCTGTAGGCACATTTGCCGCAGTAATCGCTCATCCGGTCAATATAGGCACCGCTGCCGGCATAGGGTTTTGAGGCAAGGCGGCCTTTGTCAGCGTGGAGCACCATGCCCGCAACATTGGGCAGTTCAACCCATTCGAACGCATCGGCATAGACCGCGAGATACCAATCGGCGACATCCTGCGGCTTCAATCCTGCCAATAGCGCGAAGTTGCCCAGCACCATCAGGCGCTGGATGTGATGGGCATAGGCATTTTCCTGCGTGGTGCGCACGCAATCAGCCAGACAGCGCATCTTGGTATCGCCGGTCCAGTAGAAATCGGGCAGGGGGCGTGAGGCAGTAAGGCCGTTGGCATCGGCAAGGCCCGGCATTTCCAGCCAGTACATGCCCCTTATATATTCGCGCCAGCCGATGATCTGGCGGATGAAGCCTTCCACCGCCTCAAGCGGCGCGCGGTCCTCGCGCCATTCGGTTTCGGCGCGGCGACAAAGGTCCAGCGGATCGAGCAGGCCGATGTTGATCGCAGGCGAAAGCGCCGCGTGGAACAGGAAATCCTGCCCCGCCACCATTGCGTCCTGATACTTTCCGAACAGCGGCAGGCGCTCTTTGAGAAAAACATCGCGCGCAAATTCGGCATCGGCGCGGGTGACGGACCAGGCGAACTTTTCCAGTGAACCGAAATGTCGGGCAAAACGGCTTTCCACCAGTGCAAACACTTCAAGCGTGATCGCATCGGGTTTGAAAGGTGGAAGTTGGGGCTGCACCAGCCCCTTTTCAGGGCCACCGCGATTTTCGGCGTCGTAGTTCCATTTGCCGCCGACAGGCTTGTCATCTTCCATCAGCAGCCCGGTTTTGCGGCGCATATCGCGATAGAAATATTCCATCCGCAGTTCCCGCCGCCCAGCGGCCCACTCGTAAAAGGCGGTCAGCGGATTGATGAAGCGGGTATCGGAAAGAATCCGCGTGCGGACGGGCAATCGATCCCGCCACTGCTCCATCGCCTCTTTCACGCGCCATTCGCCCGGTTCGGTAACCTGCACACCGCGCGGGGTATGCCGTTCAATGGCGCGCAGGACTTCGCCGGTAAAGCTGCCCGTGTTGGCAGGATCATCAAGGCAGACGTAATCGACCGTCCAGCCAGCGGCGCGCAGTTCTTCGGCAAAGTGGCGCATGGCCGAAAGGATCAGCGCGATCTTGGCCTTGTGATGGCGCACATAGGTCGTCTCTTCGGCCACCTCCATCATCAGGATTACGGTGTCATCCGGCCTGCGGTCGGCAAGGCTGGAGATATCAGGCGAAAGCTGATCACCAAGGATCGGGACGAGAACAGGACCGGTCATGACTTGGGCATTGGCGCAGTTTTGGTCGGGTTCAACCTGCCCGTTTAGACAAAACTGTAGGGATCAATGTCGACAGCCACGCGCACACCGGGAGGAAAGCGCAACTGATCAAGCCATTCGCGGATCACGCGTTGAAGTTCGGTGGATCGGCGCGCGTTGATCAGCAGGCGATAGCGGTAGCGCCCGCGCAGCAGCGATAGCGGGGCAGGTGCAGGGCCAAGGATCATCACATCGGCCAGATTGGGGGCACTGCCGCCAATACCGCGAGCGGCATCACGTGCTTCGGCCTCGTCCTCACTGCTCACGATGATAGCGGCCCAGCGCCCAAATGGTGGTGCACCGGCATCGCGGCGGGCTTCTGTTTCGGCGGCATAAAAGGCATCGCGGTCACCACTGGCCAAGGCCTCGATCACGGGTGCTTCGGGGTGGCGGGTCTGGATCAGGACTTCGCCCGGTTTTTCACCACGCCCGGCGCGTCCGGCAACTTGTGCCACTTGCTGATAGGTTCGTTCAGCCGCGCGCAAATCGCCGCCTTCAAGGCCCATGTCGGCATCGATCACGCCAACCAGCGTGAGTTCGGGGAAGTGATAGCCCTTCGTTACAAGCTGCGTGCCTACGATCACGTCAATCGCCTTGGCGCTGGCCATCTCGACAAATTCGGCGGCCTTGGCAGGGCTGGTCAGCGTGTCGGACGTAACCAGCGCCACGCGGGCCTCGGGCAGGATTGCTGCCACCTCATCAGCAATGCGCTCCACCCCCGGGCCACAGGCGACAAGGCAATCGGGTTCATGGCATTCGGGGCAGGCATCGGGCGTTGGCACTTCGTGGCCGCAGTGGTGGCAAGCACGGCGGCGTGACAAGCGGTGCTCGACCAGCCATGCCGAACAGTTCGGGCACTGGAAACGATAGCCGCAGGTCCGGCACAGCGTCAGCGGGGCATAGCCGCGCCGGTTCAGGAACAGCAGCGATTGTTCGCCCTTTTCCAGCCGGTCCTTGAGTGCTTTGACCAATGGCGGCGCGATCCAATGGCCGCGTTCGGGCTGCTCGATCCGCAAATCGACCACCTGAATATCGGGCATCGTCGCGCCACCAAACCGGCTGGGCAGAATGACGCGTTCATAACGCCCGCTCTCGGCCATTTGCAGGCTTTCCAGCGCCGGGGTGGCGCTGGCAAGGATTACCGGCACGCTTTCAAATCGGGCGCGCATGACGGCCACGTCACGCGCATTGTAGCGCACTCCGTCGTCCTGCTTGAACGATACCTCATGCGCTTCATCGACAATGATCAGGCCGAGGTTGGCAAACGGCAGAAACAGCGCAGATCGCGCACCGACAATCACTTGTGCGCTGCCCATCGCCACAGCCCGCCATGCCCGCCGCCGCTCGGAGGATTTGAGCGAGGAGTGCCATGTTACCGGCGTCACGCCAAACCGCGCTTCGAAGCGCTTTAGAAACGTCTCTGTCAGGGCAATTTCGGGCAGAAGGACCAGCACTTGCCGCCCATCTTCAAGCGCAGCGGCTACGCCTTCGAAATAAGTCTCTGTCTTGCCCGATCCGGTTACCCCGTCCAGCAAATAGGGCTGGAATTCATGGGCATGAACCGATGCGACGAACTTCGCTGCAACTTCCGTCTGGTCGTCCGACAAATCTGGCGCAAAAAATGCAGGGTCGGCGGGAGGATAGGGGCGATCCGAATCAACCACG
>JADYXV010000400.1 GCA_020853995.1 Novosphingobium sp. | reverse complement strand
GTCGCGCTCATCGCCGTCGCACGAAAACTCCTCATCACCTGCAACGCCATCATCAGGACCCAAAAAACATGGCAAAGCACTTGACCACAAAGACAGTCGCTGAACTTGTTTCAGGGTCCATCTCTCCATTCAAACCGACGGTGCATGCCGAGAGATGGACCCCGGATCAAGTCCGGGGTGACGGGGTTAAGGGCTTACGTTGCCGAGACGGGTAAGGTCCAAACACGTCGAGGCGAGCTTAGTCGCAGCGGGGTGGGCATTGAGCCTTCGCGCCTGAGCCCCCCACCCCTCTAAAACTCGCGGCGGATGCTGGCGCCAAAGGTGCGCGGGGTGCCCACGTGGTTGTAATCAAACCCGAAGCCCGAAAGATCGATGCGCGCGGTGAAGTACGTCCGGTCAGTCAGGTTGCGGCCCCATACCGATAGCGTCCAATCGCCGCGCACCCAATCCATCCCGGCACCCAGCAGTGCATAGCCCGGCTGGCGCAAGCGCGGCACGTTGACGATCTCGAAGAACTGGGCCGAAGTATAGGCCGCATCCGCGCGCAAGGTGAGGCGGTTTGCGTCATCCTCCCACGCGGTATAGCCGATCCCCGCATTGGCGGTAAGCGATGGCGCGTTGGACAAGGTATTGCCCGCCACGTTCAAGCCGCTGATCGTGCCTTGGGTGGCGCGGGCATGCAGCAGGCCAAGGCCCAGTTGCAACGACAGCCGGTCATCGGGCCGCGCTTCCACTTCGGCCTCGGCCCCGTAAATGCGTGACTTGTCAATATTGACCAGCGTTTGCTTGTCGTCTGCGGGTTTCACCGAAAGGAATTGCTGGTTGCGATAAAGATAATGGAAGCCCGTCAGCGAGAGCGACAGCGCCCGCCCGCCAAGTTTGGCACCGGCTTCAAAGGAATCAAGGACTTCGGGCTTGGCCACACCGGCTTCGGAAGCATCGAAAAACGCCTGCGCGTTAAATCCGCTGGCACGATAGCCCCGGCTATAGCTGGCAAACAACAGCGCACCGCCATCAAGCCGGTGGTCGATGCCCACTTTTCCTGACAGGTTGCTGGCGGCAAAGCGGCGGTCGGTCGGCGCGATCAGCGTGGCAACGAACTGGCCATCCACGCCGCTGATCGACGATGTCAGCCCCAGTTGTGCACCGGTATCGCGGGTAAAGCGCAAACCGCCACGCAATGTGGTACTGTCGGAAAGCTTCCAGCGTGCATCGCCAAACAAGGCATAGCTGCGCTTTTCCTGATCGAAACGGTTGGATATGACGCAGGCAAACAGACTGGTGTTCGCCGTGCAATCGTCCACATTAACCCGTCCGTTGCCATCAACGTCAAGATCGGTCCAGAAGTTCAGGTCGGTGGCGTTGAACAAGTCTTCGCGGTGGTAATGCGCGCCCAGTATCAACGATAGCGCGCCGCCATTGTCATAAGTCAGCCGCACTTCCTGTCCGAATTGGGTGCCGCGATCCGTGTATGGAATTTCCAGCGCGCGGGTGGGGCTGCCGTCGGTGTCTTCGGGCACAAACAGGCTGCCCTTGTCCCAACCGGTGACGGTCGTCAGTGTCAGCGCATCGTCCAGCTTGAACGTGCTGGTCAGCGCCGCAGACCATGTGCGGGCGTGGCGGCGCGGGGTGTAATTGGATTCAATCTCGCGGATGCCAAGGCCTTGGCGGAAGTAGCTTTGCCCCGCGCCAAACGCTTCATAAACGCCCTCGCCGACGCCATCCTGGCGCGGCTTGGAATAGTTGCCGTAATTGGTCGGGTTTTGCAGGCTGGTGGACAAGCGCAGCACCAGTTCGGCGCGGTCGGACGGTTGCCACAACAGCGATCCGCGCACGCCATATTCACGCGTGCCCGAAAGGTCGGGGCTACCTGCCAAACGGTTGCGGAACCATCCATCGGCGCGCGCGGCAGTGAACGCCACACGCGCGGCAAGGGTCGGGCTGATCACCACATTGGCAGCGCCCGTCGCTTCAACCCGGCCAAAATTGCCCACGCCCGCTTTCAGATAGCCTGCGTTTTCAAACACCGGCTTTGCGGCCAGATAATTGATCGCACCGCCCGTGGTGTTCTTGCCATAAAGCGTGCCCTGCGGTCCGCGCAGCACCTCGATGCGCTGCAAATCATAGAGCGCAAGGCCCAGAAACGCGAAGTTGCCCTTGTAAACCTCGTCATAATAGACCGCCACTGGCCCTGCCTGATTGAGGCTGAAGTCCGACATCGAAACGCCGCGCAAGGCAAAGATCGGCGTGTTTTCGCCAACCGTGGCGCTGAAGCGCAAGTTGGGGATGCGCATGGCCAGATCATCAGCCTGCGTCAGCCGCGCCGCCTCCAGCGCTTCCCCGCCCAGCACCGATAGCGACAGCGGCACATCGGCGGCGCGTTCGGCCCGCTTTTGCGCGGTAACGACGATCTCGCCCGAAGGCTGTTCCTCCATGTCGGGCGCTTGCTGGGCCAATGCCAAAGTTGGCAGAAAGGCAATTGCGCTGGCGCCAAGCAATGCGCAGGCGCGCAGGACCGTGGAATTGGCAGACATGACGGCTCCGGAAAAGTGTAGGCGTCGGCCTTAACTGTCCGGGCTTGCCGTGCTGTAAATCGATTTAAGCGGTTTCCCCTTATGCCAATCAGATCCGCAACTGGTCGCGGTCAGCCATCGCTGCGACCAGTTCGGCGCGGGCCGCCGCGCTGCGATAGATCGCGTCGATCTCGCGGATAGTGGCATCAGCCAGGGCTTCTTCGCGCAAGTTCACCACCAGAAAATCGCTGGCCCCCAAAGCATAGCGGCGGCGTTCTGCCTCGGCCATGCGGCGGGCAAGGGCCGCTTCATCTGTGGCCAGCGCGGCAAGGCGTTCGGCCCCGTCCATCTGCGTGCGCAAGTTGGCAATTTCCACGCCCACCTGCTCTTCCAGAAAGCGTAAGCGGATGGACAACGCATCCTGTTCCGCCGCCACTTCGGCAATGCGCCCCTTGGCCGCGCGCTGTTCCAATGGCAGTGAAAAGCGCAAGCCGAACATGGCTTCGGCTGGCGTGCGTACCGGCGATCCGGGGCCGATGTCCTTCGACGCCTCGGCACGCAAATCCAGCCTTGGGCGCAGTTCGTTTTCGGCCATGCGCACGCGGATGGAGTTCTGGTCAATCCGCGCCAGCAATGCCTTGATGTCGGGGCGGCCTGACATCGCTTCCTCGCGGTCTACCAGCCGGGGCTTTACGCCTTCGGGCATGCGCCGTGGCAAACGCGAGGCATCGGCCACAATAGGCTGGCCCAGATCATCGCGCAAAAACAGGGACAGCGCATTGGCAAACAGCGTCAGATCCTGTTCGGCGCGCACCAGCAGGGCTTGGCGGCGCACGATGTTCTGGCGGTTTTCCACGCTGAGAATGGCCGGCCGCGCGCCCAGTTCGATCTGCCGGTCAATCGAGGCTTGCCGTTCCTGCGCCAGACCGAACAATTCGCGCAAAGTGGCAACGCGCAATCCGGCGGCCACCCAAAGCTGATAGGCCTCAATCGCGCGGCGCTGAACGCCGATGGCAATCAGATCACGGTCCAGCGCGGCCAGATCAATATCGCCCTCGGCCAGTTCGCGCCGTCCGCGCCGTTCATCGATCACACGATCGCGCAGCAGCGAAAATACCCCGCCAACGCGCACTTCGCCCAGCTGGTTGGTGATCGATTTGCCTTCGTAACTGGCAAAGTTGCCGGACGAAAGGCGATAGCCGCCGTAAATGTTGCCGCCATTGTTTTCGAGCGGACGCAGGGCGCGAACATCCGCCACCGCGCCATCATAAAAGCCCAGCGGGCGGGCCTGTGCATCGGCATCGAACACCAGATCGAACTGGCCTTGCGCGCTCAGCGCCCGCGCATCGGCCTGCCGCTGCCGCGCCATCGCCTCAAGGATTTGCGGCGCGTGAGTGCTCGACGAACGCAGGACTTCATCCAGTGTCAGTTCTGCGGCGTGGGTAGCGGGCGCCAGCAACAATGCCAGCGCCATCACCAGACGGCGGATCATTTCTCGTCCTCGCCGTATCCGTCTGCCTTCGGCTTGGCCTTGGTCGCCTCCTTGTCGGACAATGCCTTTGCCGCAGTCCCTTTGCGCGGGCCGGTATCGACCGGCTGCGGAAATTCGAGCGGAAAGTCGTTCAACTGGCGCCACAGTTCATAACCGATGGTGACGGTTTCCATCTGGATCCAGCCGCGTACCTTTGAACCCAGCAGCACGAAATTGTCCTTGGGCCATGCAGGCTTGTCGGGCATCGGTTCCACCAGCACGCGGAACAGGCCGGACGTCTGGGCCGAAGGGTCGATGGAGCGCACACGCCCATCAAACATGCCCTGTGCCACTGACGGCCAACCGCTGAACTGGATGGCGGGCCAGCCTTCAAAGTGCAGACGTACCGGCTGTCCGCGCCGTACCAGCGCAACGTCGCGCCCATCCACCATCAGCTCTACCACGCGCTCGGCCTGATCGGGGGCAAGCGTTGCCAGCCAATCGCCCGCGCTGATCAATGTGCCACCCGCAGCGGTGTTCAGCGCCTGTATGCGGCCATCACGCGGCGCGCGTACCAGCTGCACCGATTGGCGGCCCAGCGCGATATCCACCTTGCTCAGCTTGGCGCGCGCTTCGGCCAGTTTGGCTGCGTGATCGGAAACCTTGATTTGCGCGTTTTCCAGATCGCGCCGTGCGGCAAGGCCTTCAGAAAGCAATTCGCCCGAACGCCCCACATCGATCCGCGCAACCGTCATGGCCTGTTCGGCCGCCGCAATCTGGGCCAGCACTTGCGCCCGTTCGGCGGCAAGGCTGGTCAGCAATGACGGGTCATTGTCGATGATACGGGCAATCGGATCGCCCTTTTTCACCGACTGGCCATCCGAAACGTACCACCGCTCCACGCGTCCGGGCACCAGTGCGGTCACCTGCTGGACGCGGTCTTGGGGGTTCAGTGCAATCACCTCGCCACGTCCGGGCGCGGTTTGCACCCAATGGACAAAGAACAGGAACACGATGATCAGCGGGATCATCACCGCAATCATCCGGCCCAGGGCGCGCGTCGTGCGGGGCACGCGCAAATTGGATAAAGTGGTGAAAGCACCGAAGTTGCGCGATGCATTATTAGAGGCAGCAGCCATCGCTCAGCGCTCCTCACGATTGTTGATCAGCGGCAGAATCTCTGCCGGGTCATTGGCGCGGCGCTGTTCGCGCTTGCCGATCCACAGCCACCCGTCGCGTTCAAGCCCTTCGGGCCGCGCGGTAAATTGCAGGACGGTTGTGCCATGCGGGCGCAAATGCGCCAGAACACCGTTCAGGCAGGCGGGCGGCAACATGTCGAACAAGGGCGAAAGCATCAGCACGCGCGGGCGGGCCAGCAAAGCTCCCGCAAGCTTCAACGCCATCGTCTCGCCCACTGACAGCGGCCAGCCTGACGAGGACAGCTTGGCATCAAGGCCGCCGGGCAAATCGCCGATGCGGTGGGCCAGCCCGACAAGCTCCAGCGCCTCGATCATCGATTCAGGGCGTCCGGGCGCGCTCAGGCCCAGATATTCGCGCACGGTCATCTCGACAATGGTGGGCCGGTCCAGCACGATAACGTCGGAGCGCAACCGGTACATGTCGAATGTGCCAAGATCGGACCCGCCAACGCTGACAAAACCGTTTTGCGGCACTTCCAGACGCTTCAGCAAGGATGCCAGGCAGCGGTCCACGCCGGGCGCGGCGATTACGCCAACTTGCGCCCCGCCTTCCAGCGCGAAATCGAACACAAAGCCATCGTGGCGCACATCGCGCAGGCGGATCGCGCCATCGGGCGGGGCAGGGGCATCACCATCCGGGGCCGCTTCCTGCGGCACTTCCCAGAACAAGTGCAGTTCTTCCAGACTGGCCGCCATGTCATAGAAAGTTTCAAGATATGTGCCCAGTTGGGCGATGCCATAGAACACGCCGGACAGGATCAGTTCGGCAGCAACCAGTTGCCCGATCGACAATTCGCCCTGCAGGATCAGCCAGCCACCCAGTGCCAGCAAACCCGCGCTGGCCATCGCGTAAAGCAGCAACAGCGCAAGGGTCTGGCCAAATGTGTGGCGGAAATGCTTGCGGTGGCAATCGACATAACGCGCGGTGATGTCTTCGGACCGTTCAATGGCAAACGCCATGTGACGGCTCGATTTGTAAATGCCGTTCGATCCGCCAACGCTATCAAGCCAGTGCGCCGTGGCATGCTTGGCATGGCTCTTGGTCACGGCGGTGCGCAGGCTGGCCGATGCCCATACTCGCCAGATTACCACGACCAGCAGCACCAGGACGGTGTTGAACGCCAGGAAAAACGGATGATAGAAGCTGGTGACAATCAGCCCGACAAGGCTTTGCAGAACGATGGTAAAACCGCCGATCAACAGGCTGGTCAGCGATTTCTGCACCACCACCGTATCAAAAAAGCGGTTGAACAGATCGCCTTTGCGCGAATCGACAAAGAACGGGTTTTGCGCATGGACGGCGCGCAGGGTGATTTCGGCAACAAGCCGCGCGAAAAAGCGCCGTTCGAACATGGCCAGCAAGTGCACGCGAAACGCGCTCAGCACGCCTGAAATGACCAGCAACGTGAACAGGATTGCCGCAAGCGTCAGCAAGGGTGCAGGCAGCGCCGTATTCGCGACGGAATTGATCAGCAATTGTACCGAAATCGGCGTTGCCAATGATAACAAAGATATCGCCGAGCCATAGAGCAGGGCAAGGCGGATGAACCCGGCATCAGGGCCGAGCACTTTGCCAGTCCATTGGGCAAAGTCGCGGAAAGTCGGGACATGGTGGTCGGCAGTGGTGTCGGCCATCGGAAGTTTGGTTTCCATTTTTTCGCTAGTGCAGCATAAATGGGCGTGATTTGGTGTCTTTGTACCAATCTATTGTAAACAATTGTTGCTGCGGTGCACGTATATTCGGAACTCGATCTGCCTGCGCGGATTGGTTTTACAAGGCACCGGTACTTTTTGCATTTTGCAACATGGTGCGGCTAAACCCGCATGAATCGGGGCGCAAATGCTCTTACACAATGGGAATATCATTCCAGATGAATGACTTGAGCCAAGTTCGCAATGTCACCGTGGCTGATCTCATGGCCACCAGCGGGGTGCCTTTCGGCACCAGCGGCGTACGCGGGCTGGCCTCGGCCATGACAGACCGGTTGTGTCACGCCTATGCCACCGCCTTTTTGCAGTACCTTGGCGATATTGGCGAATTTGCCGCCGGAGATCGCGTAGCCCTTGCCGGGGACCTGCGTTTGAGCACGCCGCGAATCCTTGCGGCTTGCGCTACGGCGGTGCGCGATTGTGGTGGTGAAGTTGTGTTCTGCGGCTTTACCCCCACACCGGCGCTGGCCTTTTACGCAATGGGCATCGGCATGCCCTCGATCATGGTCACTGGCAGCCACATCCCGGCAGACCGCAACGGCATCAAGTTCTACCGCCCGTATGGTGAAGTGCTGAAAAGCGACGAGGCAGGGATAGTCGGACAAAGCATCGCCATCGATCCGGCGCGGTACGGGGCGGACGACGGGTTGCTTGATCCGGCAACGCTGCCTGCGGTGACAGACGTGGAGGACGCATATATTGCCCGCTACGTGGGCCATTTCGGGGCAGATGCCCTGGCCGGATTGACGGTCGGGGTGTATCAGCACTCTGCGGTGGGGCGCGATCTGCTGGTCCGTGCGGTTGAGGCTTTGGGCGGTACGGCAGTGCCGTTCGGACGGTCAGAGCAATTCGTGCCGGTTGATACCGAAGCGATCCGCGCCGAAGACATTGCGCTGGCAGCCAAATGGGCGGCGGAAAACAGCGTTGATGCCATCATTTCAACCGATGGTGATTCAGACCGGCCTTTGGTGGCCGATGCCAGCGGCACATGGCTGCGCGGCGATATCGTCGGATTGCTGTGCGCGCGCGCGGTCGGCGCAGACGTCATTGTGACCCCCGTCAGCAGCAATACCGTTGCGGAATTGAGCGGCGCGGTGCCACGCGTTTTGCGCACGCGCATCGGATCGCCCTATGTGATTGCCGCCATGATGGATGCCGCCACGGCTTATCCGGCGGCTTGCGTGGTGGGATATGAAGCCAATGGCGGGGTGCTCTTGGGCACCACCGTGGGTGATCTGACCGCTTTGCCAACCCGCGATGCGCTCTTGCCGATTCTGGCGATTGTTTCAGCCGCGCGCAAAACGCCGATTGCGCAAACCGTGGCGCAATTGCCGCCGCGCTACACTTATAGC
>JADYXV010000399.1 GCA_020853995.1 Novosphingobium sp. | reverse complement strand
TCAATCGTCGACCGGGCCGAAGCCGCGCTTCCAGATCAGCATGGTCCGTTCGAACGTGCAGACGACATCGCCGTGCTGGTTCTTGCCGATGGTGCGACCGGTGACGATACCTTGTTCGGGGCGCGAGCTGGACTCGCGCTTGTCCAGGACTTCGCTCTCCGCATAGAGCGTGTCGCCAGGGAACAGCGGGTGGGTCAGCCGAATCTTGTCCCAGCCCAGATTGGCGACTGCCTTCTGGCTGCAGTCCGAAACGCTCATCCCCACCATCAGCGCGACGGTCAGCGGAGAGCAGACGAGCGGCTTTCCGAACTCGGTCTTCTTGGCAAATTCATAGTCGAAGTGCGCCGGGTGCGTGTTCATCGTCAACAGCGTGAATTCCACGTTGTCGGCATCGGTAATGGTCCGTCCGGGGCGATGTTCGTAAATGTGTCCGACCACGAAATCTTCGAAAAATCGGCCAAAAGTCTCGCGGAAACGACCGGGAGAGACTTCGATAACTCCTGCACGCATAGGCTTTTTCCTTCTTATTCGGTTTCTGTCGCTTTCAAGCTCTTGCCGGATTGGATGCGGCCAGGATTCTGCGGTATCGGTGCATCACTGGCGCTTCCAGCATCCGGCCGCGAAACGCGATGGGACGCCCCCCGCCAGCCTCGAAAGCCGCCAGTGCTTCCCGTGCTTCTGCAACTTCGGCATCCGACGGGCGCATCACGCCCGCAATCGTTGCGATCTGACGTGGATGGATTGCTGCCTTGGCCGAAAAGCCCAGCGCCTTGGCGGCGCGGCATTCCGTCTCCAGCCCTGCATCATGGTTGAGATCGATAAACGGCACGTCGATCGCGGCGATCCGGTTGACGGCGCAACTCATCACGAGCGCGCTGCGTGCCGCGAGGAGTGGATCCCAGGCAAGGTTGACACCCAACTCGGCGGAAAAATCCCCGCCGCCAAACATCAGGGCGCCAACCGTGGAGCATGCGCCGATCGCATCGGCATTCCTTAGGCCTCGAACGGTTTCGATCAACGGAATGAGCGAGGGCGTGGCGGCACCCAGAATGGCGGTGACCTGTTCCGGTTCGGCCGCTTCCTGCACCATGGGCAGAAACAGTGTGTCCGGCATCACTTTGGCATCCGCGAGGGCCAGCAGATCTGCAAGGCCGGCCCGCGTGGCCAAGCCATTGATGCGCAGAGCCAAGCGCGGCGACGCGATTTGCGCCAGCGATTCCAATGCAATAACGCGAGCCGAATCTTTTTCGGCAACAGGGACCGAATCTTCCAGATCCATGCAGACGAGGTCGGCTTCGCTCGAAAGTGCCTTTTCGATGCGGTCCGGGCGGTTCGCCGGCACGAACAGGAAGTTTGTGAAGCGGATCATGATTCCCAAGTTGTCCGGACAAGTGGTAAAGTCAATGTTTTTCTGGTCGGTTTGCGCGGCCGTGCCTGCCTTGTCGGTACAGGAGAGATTTCCCGGTCCGGCTTGCCGCATCAGCGGTCGAGATCCCGGACCGGGCAGGAGGCATCAGAAGGGCTTGATGTTGCCCAGAAAGGCCGTTCCCAGCAGGAGGATATACACAACCCAGACCCAGATTCGGGTCAGGTCCATCGTACGCCGCAGTGGCACTTCCGTTTCATCGCTGGAGCCTTCGGCAATCAGGCGGCCAAGCTGCGGCCCGACCGGTTTGAATGCTACGTCGATCATGATCGCGGCCGCAAAGATCAGGCCGAACATGACGGCTTTCCCCGCCAGCCACAGCGGCGCCAGCGGGGTGCCCTTCACAAGGGAAACCACGCCAAGTGCAAGATAGAATACCGTAAGCGCGATCTTCAGCGCGAACTCGATACGATTGTTGCGCTTTGCCCGCGGAGTTTGATCGTGGAAATGGCTGTCCCAGACCAGCCAGAGCCAAAAGCCCCCGATTGCCCATGCCGCGACGATCGCCGAGCCGGGAAGATTCCACCAGCCACCGGCGTCGACCATGGAAAGGGTGAGGGGCACCATCAGCGCCCAGGCTGACCGAGGGACCATATCAACATTGACCAGCAGTTGTAGCAACGCGAGTCGCTGGGGCAGCGTCCACTTCTCGCGCTTCCTGAAGTGCTGGCCTAGCAGAAACACGCCGACGTCGGCACCAAGCCACAGAACGAACAACAGCAAGTGTGTGAAAACAAGAACTTGATACAGGGTAACTGACATCTCCGGCATTTCGGAACCCCCTTCGCTTGGCAGCGGCAAACGGTATGCCGCGTGCGTTTTTCCAACGATTGACATTGCCTCCCTTGCATAAGCTGTGGCGCTGTGCAAACCTGTCCGGACAAATACAATGTCATCCGGCAGGAAGGGTTTGTACATGAGGACAGTATTGTACCGGGGTGTTGCCATCGCCGCTTTGGCCGTAGTTGCCAGCAGCAACGTCGCATTCGCGCAGGATGAGTCTGGGGCAGCGGTGGCCCAGGAAAGTAAAGATGATGCTTACGGCCTGAACGAGATTACCGTTACCGCTCAGCGGCGCAGCGAAAGCGTGCAGTCCGTTCCCATCGCCATCAGCGCATTCAATGACGCGGAACTCGCAACGCGCGGCGTCAGCAGCGCGCTTGAGGTAACGCAGTACGTTCCGAACCTCGTTGGCATCAACAATACCGGTCTCGGATCGGCAAACGCGTACTATCTGCGCGGCCTCGGCAACACTGAATCCATCCCCACATTCGACCCCCCGATCGGTACTTATGTGGATGACATTTACCTTTCGCGGCAGAATGCGAACAACCTCTCGCTGTTTGATGTCGAGCGGGTCGAAGTGTTGCGCGGGCCCCAGGGAACGCTGTTTGGTCGGAACACCACTGGCGGTGCTGTTGCAGTGTTCCTCAAGGATCCCGAACCGGACCTTGGTGGTTATGTTCAGGCCGGCTATGGCTCGTATAACCTGTGGCAGCTCAACAGTTCGCTGAACATTCCGCTGAGCGACAGCTTCGCGGTCAAGGTTTCTGGCTATGTCCAGGACAGCGACGGCTATGCGAAGAACACCGTAACGGGTGAGCGCCAGAACCAGAATGACGGTTGGGGCGTGCGACTGGGGCTGCGCGCGGACTTGTCCGAAAACGCGACCTGGACCGGTTCGTATATCCACACCTTTGCTGACGGCGCCAACATCGCCAACTTCGATTGCAACCCTGCCAATCCTGCGCAGTGCGATGGTCGCTTTGTGACGACTGGCTTCCGGCGGGACGGCAACTTTGGCGGGCGGATCACCGGCAAGAAGAATGATTTCGGTCATTTCGTGAAGACATCGATGGACTTCGTCTCATCGAATTTGAAGCTGGGCAACGACGACCTGAGTGTCAGCCTCATCACTGGCTACGTTTACACGACCCAGGATTACGCGCTCGATTTCTCCGACGGGCGCGCGCTGCCCAGCATCAATGTTCCGAAGGCCCCGGTGCAGAGCTTTGTCCGTGGCGGCTTCACTGTGGCAAATGAAGGCGAATTTTCCCAGTTTTCGCAGGAAATCAAGGTAAACGCCACTGTGGGTGACGGCCTGGTCGACCTGGTTGGGGGTGTCTACTACTTCGAAGAAGACAACTTCAGCGATTTCGCCGATCTGTTCACGATCGCCAGCGCCGCAACGCCCGCCCCGCAGGGGAATACGCTGGTTCTTGCGGACCGCATCATGACGAATTCGACGCGGGCTTACGCCGGTTACCTGCAGGGCGACCTTAATCTCACCGAACAGCTCAAGATTACAGCGGGCGTGCGCTACACGGATGAGACCAAGCAGTTCTCGATCCGCGACAATCGCGCATCGTGTAATGATGGAACGGTCGAAGCGACATGCCTTGCCGACGTCAATCTGGTCGTTCCGAACGGCACGGTGATTCCCCGCAAGCAGAACGTCAAGATCTGGACGCCGCGCTTCGCTGTGAACTACAAGGCCAGCAACGATATCCTGCTTTTCGCTTCCGCAACCAAGGGCTTCAAGTCGGGTGGCTGGAATGCCCGTGGCACCAGCCCGTCCGAATTGCTGCCGTTCGATGCCGAAAAGGCCTGGAGCTATGAAGCGGGTGTTAAATCAGAACTGCTGGATCGCCGGCTTCGCGTGAACCTTTCCGCTTATTGGCTGGATGTCAGCGGCCTGCAAACCCCGTCGGGTTTTGTACGCGCGAATGGTTCGATCGGTTTCGTTACGCGCAATTTTGCGGATTACGAAAACAAGGGCATCGAGCTTGAAATCAATGCCGTTCCGGCGCGCGGTCTGAACGTGTTCGCATCGTTCGGGTATCAGGACGACAAGTACAAGATCGACCTCAATCGGCCTGTACTCGACGCCTATGGTGTGCAGTCGGTGGGTGCCCAGCAGGCCAAGTGCCTGGCTCAGCTTGCAGCAGGTCTGGTGCCCGGCGGCAATGCAACGGATTGCGCGCAGGGCATCGTGGCAGCAAACGGCTCGCTTGCCAGCCCGGTACGTACGCCTAAGTTCAACCTTTCGATCGGTGGCAGCTATGAAGCGGAACTGGGCGGCGGGCTGAGCCTGATTCCTGCCATTAACGCGAACTGGCGCGACAAGAGCGAAGTTGGCACCAGCAATGTGACCTTCTATGACGATCCCGTGACCAGTTCCGCCGGGCCGGTCTATGCCAACAATTTGCTGGGCAATGGTCCCCGCATCGCAGGTTCGCTGAGCGAGTCTCGGTGGATCGCCAATGCCACGCTCACGCTCAAGAGTGAGGCGGGTTGGTCGCTTTCGGTGGAATGCCGCAACTGCTTTGACGAGGAAGCCGTGGAATCGACCCTGGCGAACCTTGAATACATCAATCCGCCACGGACCTGGCTGCTCAAGGGCCGGTTCTCGTTCTGATTGATGAGCGTTTGACTTGAACAGGGTCGGGGGGGGCGGTTTTGCCGCTCTCCCGATCCGCTCTCCCGATCCGCTCTGAACGACGGATGGAATTTCGCAGATGAAAGCACTCCCGCAAACAGCGAGCGGATCATCCGACCGCGAATTCGCGAACGGCTGGAAAGTGCTGTTGGCCGGCATGCTGGGTGTAACCTGCGGCGCATCGCCCATCCCATTCAATCTCATCGGTTTCACGGTTGAGCCGCTTTCGGCGGAATTTGGCTGGAGCCGGACCGAGATCATTCTTCCCGCCACGATCTATGGTCTGATCGCCTCGCTCATGGCGCCAGTGTTCGGTTGGCTGGCAGATCGTTACGGGGTGCGCAGGGTTGCACTCAGTTCGGTGTTTGCGTTTGCCGTGGCCCTTTCGGCGGTGGCGCTGACGCCAGCTGCAAATACACCGGACACGCTGTACTTCTATTATGGCCTCTGGGTTGTGATCGGGCTGGTGGGCATTGGCTCCACACCGGTGACGTGGAGCCGGGCCGTGAACCTGTGGTTTTTCAAGCATCGCGGCCTTGCGCTGGGCATTCTGCTGATGGGCACCAGCCTGGCGGCGCTGTTTGTGCCGAAACTGGCGGTCTGGGCCATTGCCCAGTTCGGATGGCGCACGATGTTTGCGATCATGGCCCTGCTGCCATTGCTGGTCGCATTGCCCGTGGCATGGTTATACTTTCGCGAGCCGCGTCCGGAG
>JADYXV010000398.1 GCA_020853995.1 Novosphingobium sp. | reverse complement strand
ACGCGGGGCGACTGCCGAATCCGACGCGGCGATCATAGGCTTTCTTGTAATTGGCGAGCAGGTCAGCAGCGTCGTCGCTCATGCGGCGGGGTCCTTAAGCGTAGAGCCAGGGCTGGGTCTGGCGTTGGGTGTTCTCGAAAGCGGTAATGTCATCGGCATAGCGCGCTAGCACGAGGTCGGTTTCGTCCCAACCGTTGAGCAGCGCAAGCCGTCTTTCGGGCGGGATGGCAAAGGGAATGGGCGGATGGCCTGCGACGGTGACGGTTTGCGCTTCGAGATCGACGGTGAAGGCGGTTCCGGCAGCGGCATGGCCGAGCAGTTGCGCGACCGTTTCGGGCGGCAGGATGATCGGGATGACGCCATTGCGCAGGCAATTGTTGTTAAAAATCTCGCCCAGGGCAGGCGCGATTACCGCGCGCACGCCACGGCCGTGCAGCGCCCAGACCGCCTGTTCGCGGCTGGAGCCCGAGCCGAAATTTGCGCCTGCGACGATGACGGGGGGGCTGCGGAAGGGATCGGTGTTGAGCACATAGCCCGCCACCTCGGTGCCATCGGCATGATAGCGGCGATCATGGAAGGCGTGTTTCCCCAAGCCTTCGCGCGCGGTGAGCAGCAGGAAGCGCGCGGGGAAGATGATATCGGTATCGATGTTTTCCTCTGGCATCGCGGCGGCGGGGCCGGTGACGGTAGTAAAGCCGGTCATGCGACATACTCCCGCGCATCGGCAATGTGGCCTGCGATGGCGGCGGCGGCGGCCATGGCGGGGCTCATCAAATGGGTGCGTCCGCCTGCGCCCTGGCGGCCTTCGAAATTGCGGTTGCTGGTGGAAGCGCAGCGATCTCCGGGGGCAAGGCGATCATCGTTCATGGCAACGCACATCGAACAGCCTGCAAAGCGCCATTCGAACCCGGCGGCGGTGAAGATGCGGTCAAGCCCTTCGGCTTGCGCAGCGGCGCGGGTGGCGGCAGAGCCGGGGACGACGATGGCTTTGATGCCGGGGGCCACCTTGCGGTCCAATGCAATGGCGGCGGCGGCGCGCAAGTCTTCGATCCGGCCATTGGTGCATGACCCGATAAAGACGTGGCTGACCGGCGTTCCCAGCAGGGGTGCGCCCGGGGCAAGGCCCATGTAGGCCAGTGCTTTTTCCGCTTCGCGCCGTTCGGACAGGTCGGCGATGTGCGCAGGATCGGGCAGGCGCGCGGTGACCGGCAGGGTCTGGTTGGGGCTGGTGCCCCAACTGACTTGCGGAGCGATCTGCGCCAGATCGAGTGTGACGACTTTATCGTACTGTGCGCCTGCATCGCTGGGGAGCGTGCGCCAATAGGCGCAAGCGGCATCGAACAGTTCGGCCTTGGGGGCGAGGCGGCGGCCCTTGATGAAGGCGAAGGTGATTTCATCAGGCGCGACAAGGCCGATGCGGCTGCCAGCCTCTATCGTCATGTTGCACAAGGTCATGCGCTCAGCCATCGTCATGGCAGAAACGGCAGGGCCGACATATTCGACCGCATGGCCGACCGCGCCGTTTGCGCCGATTTTTGCGATCAGGGCGAGCGCGATATCCTTGGCGAAAGTGAGCGGGTGGCGGGTTCCCACCAGTTCGACTTTCATCGTGCGCGCTTTGGTCTGGCGCAGGGCTTGGGCGGCCATGACGGTGGTCTGTTCGCTGGCACCGATGCCGAAGGCCAGCGCGCCGAATGCGCCGTGCGTGGTGGTGTGGCTATCGCCGCAGACCACGGTGGTGCCGGGCAGGGTGAAGCCGGTTTCGGGGCCGATGACGTGAACGATGCCCTGTTCCGGGCCGGACAGCGTGGCATAGGGCACCGAAAATTCGGCCACGTTGGCTTCGAGTTCGGCGATTTGCGCGGCGGCTTGGGGGTCATCAATCGCGTCGCGCTGGCGCGTGGGGATGGCGTGATCGGCCACGGCCAAGTGCGTTTCGGGGCGGCGCAACCGGCGACCTGCCTTGCGCATCGACACGAACGATTGCGGGCTGGATACCTCGTGGACGATGTGGCGATCGATGTAGAGCAGCGCCTCATCAGCGCCCAGATCGGCGACGACGTGGGCGTCCCAGAGCTTTTCGTAGAGCGTTTTGTGCTTCACGGTTTTGGCACTCCGGCTTGGACATACGTTTCGATCCAGCGGGCGAACCGGTCAGGCACTTCGAGCGGCGGATAGTGGCCGACATCGGGCATCAGCACTTTTGAGATGGTGGCGTTTTTGAGATAGCGCGTGATGGCATGGACGGCGGCTTCGGGCAGGAGCGGATCGCCGCTGCCCCAGACAAGGAAGGTGGGCGTGGTGATCCTGGCCATTTCAATCGCGGCCTGTTTGCCATCACCGATACGCGCAACCATGGCGATGGGGTGTTTTTCGGGGCTGCGGCGGTTGAAATCCCAGTATTCCTGGCGGGTCTGTTTGCTGATCCGTGCCGGATCGCCTGCAAAGAACGAGAGGTACTGGTCCCAGAAATCGTAATCCTGATAGCCGGTTTTGCGCGCGCGGTCCTGTGCGGCAAGGAAGGCCGGGGTTTGCACCATGTGGCTTGTATCAACCGGGTCTGACGGGGTGTTTGAAAGGATCAGGCGCTGGACCAGTTCGGGGCGCTTGGCCGCAAGGTACATGGCCATTGTGCCGCCGCTGGACACGCCCACGGCGGCGGCGACCTTTTTGACGCCGAGGCCATCGAGCAGGCCTTCCACCACTTCGACCGGCTGCACGGTTTGTGCGGCTTCATCAGTGGCGGGCGAGGACAGGCCGTAGCCCGGAATATCTAGGCGGATGACGCGGTAACGCTTTTTCATCAGCGTGGTGATGCGGTCCCACGTGCGCAGGCTGCTTTGTGAACCGTGGATCATCAGCAGGACCGGCGCGCGGCGGGGGCCTTCGTCCTTGTAATGGATATCCATGCCTTTGATGGCCATGTAACGGCTTTGCTTGTCGGCATACTTGGCGCGCAATTGGGCGACGGTCAGGCGCGGGGTGGTGGGCGAATCAGGCGCGTTGGCGGCGGTTTGCGCAAAGGCAGGCATGATCGGCAACGCGAATGCCAGTGCGATGCCAATGCCAAAGTATTTCAGGGGTTTGAGCAAGTGCATGACGCCTCCGGTTCGGCCAAGTTCGCATCGGATATGGGACATGCGCTATCGGGGATTGGCAAAATTTCCGAAAGCCTTGCGTCTCTATCCGACAGGTGGTGAGCCATGCCCGGTTGATCGACAGCGGGGCCTGATCTGTGGCGTTTGGCAAAGGCTAGGGCACCTGCATTGCGGGCGCGGCTCCCAAGGACGATATGCGCATGACGATTGACCGGCGGACATTTTCAACAGGGCTGGCCTCGGTAGGGTTGGCTGGCTTGGGCCTTGCAGCGTGCAGTCCGGCGCTGGCGGCGCGCAAGCCGAAGGTGGCTGCCGGGATGGCCAAACCGGGACAGCCTGACGTGATCGTGCTGGGTGCGGGCGTATCGGGCCTGCAGGCAGCGTGGATGCTGGAACAGCAGGGCCTGAAAGTGACCGTGCTT
>JADYXV010000397.1 GCA_020853995.1 Novosphingobium sp. | reverse complement strand
TGACGATTACCGCTTTGTCTATTGCCTGCCGTTTGCGCCAGACGAAATCTTTGTTGAAGACACCTACTACGCTGACGATGCGAAGCTTGACATCGTAACGTTACGTGAGCGCATTGCCGAATATGCGACAAGCCGTGGCTGGGAAATTTCCGAAATCCTGTCAGAAGAACACGGTGTGCTGCCGGTCGTCGCAGGAGGCGATTTTGCTGCGTTCTGGCGATCGACTGGCGGAAAGGTTGCGCGGGCGGGCGCGCGGGCGGGCTTGTTTCAGGCAGTGACCAGTTATTCTTTGCCGGATGCGGTGCGTTATGCCTTGGCGTTGGCCAAGCAAACCGACATGTCCGGTGCCGGACTTGCTGCGTTTTCCGAAAGTTGGGCGCGGCGGCATTGGCGGCGAGGCAAATACCTGCGCGCACTTTCGGCCATGTTGTTTGCAGGAGCCAAACCTGCGCAGCGTCACCGCGTTTTGGAACGGTTCTACACCCTCGACCAACGCTTGATCGAGCGTTTCTACGCAGGGCGAATGACTGCTCTAGACAAGGCCCGCGTTCTCATCGGAAAGCCGCCGATCCCCATCGGCACGGCCCTTGGTGTGCTCACTGGCCTCGGCAACAAGCCGCAACCCCTCTCGTTTGCAGGAAACCGCGCATGAAGCGTGCATGTGTCATCGGTGCAGGATTTGGCGGCCTTGCCCTCGCCATCAGACTCCAGTCAGGCGGGGTGCAGACCACGCTGATCGAAGCGCGTGACCGTCCTGGCGGCCGGGCTTACGTGTGGGAGAAAGACGGCTTTACGTTCGATGCCGGGCCGACGGTCATTACAGACCCATCGTGCCTTCAGGAATTGTGGGGACTTAAAGGCCATCGTATGGCCGATGACGTCGAGCTTATGCCGGTGATGCCGTTCTATCGGCTGAACTGGGGTGACGGTACGAACTTTGATTATTCGAACGACGATGTCAGCCTGAAGGCCGAAATTGCCAAGCTTAACCCTGCTGACGTTGCAGGATACGACGACTTTCTGGAATATTCGGCCGGCGTGCTGGAGGAAGGCTATGTAAAGCTGGGATCGGTGCCGTTCCTGGACTTTGCCAGCATGATCAAGGCGGCCCCTTCCCTGATGCGCTATCAGGCGTGGCGGTCGGTCTATTCGATGGTGTCGAGCTTTGTGAAAAACGAAAAGCTGCGCGAGGCGTTCAGCTTCCACAGCTTGCTGGTGGGCGGCAATCCGATGACCACCAGCGCGATCTATGCGCTGATTCACAAGCTTGAGAAGAACGGTGGCGTGTGGTGGGCCAAGGGCGGCACCAACCAGTTGATCAACGGCATGGTGACGCATTTCCAGCGTCTGGGCGGCGAAGTGCGGATGGGCGATCCGGTTACGCACGTGTCCACATTGGGAGCGCGGGTGACCGGCGTTGAAACCAAAAGAGGCTGGTCGGGGCAGTTTGATGCGGTGGCATCGAATGCGGATATCATGCATTCCTATCGCGATTTGATGCCGGATAACCAGCACGCAAAGCGCCGCGCCAAATCGCTGGCGAAGAAGCGTTATTCACCCAGCCTGTTCGTAGTCCACTTTGGCGTTGAGGGAACCTGGCCGGGTATTCCGCACCATATGATCCTGTTCGGGCCGCGCTATAAGGGCTTGCTTGACGACATTTATAACCACGGCGTTCTGCCCGAAGATTTCTCGATCTATCTGCATCACCCGACTGTAACTGACCCTTCGGTTGCGCCTGAGGGCATGAGCACGTTCTATGCGCTGGTGCCGGTGGCCAATATGGGCAAACTGCCGGTCGATTGGGACGAAGTTGGCCCGATCCTTGAAAAGCGCATTCTGGATGAGGTTGGCCGCCGCCTGATCCCGGACATTCACAGCCGTATCGTAACGAAGTTCAGCTATGCACCGAGCGACTTCAAGGCTGATTTGTCGGCCCATATGGGAAGTGCATTTAGCCTTGAACCGCTGTTGACGCAGAGCGCGTATTTCCGGGCGCACAATCGCGACGATACCATTTCGAACTTCTATCTTGTTGGCGCTGGCACGCATCCCGGTGCTGGCATTCCGGGTGTGGTCGGTTCGGCCAAGGCGACGGCGGGGTTGATGCTGGAAGACCTTTTGTGAAACGCATTGCCGTCTATTGCGGATCTGCAACGCCAACCGATGCCCGTTACGTAACACTGGCCCGCGAAATCGGGCAGGAACTGGCGCGGCGCGGGATCGGCGTGGTTTACGGTGGCGGACGGCTGGGCCTTATGGGCGCGGTTGCCTATGGCGCACTGGATGCGGGCGGTGAAGTGATCGGCGTCATTCCCGAAGCCCTAGTGAACAGCGAGGTTGCCAATAACGACTGTACCGAACTGCAAGTCGTTTCAGGGATGCACGAACGCAAGAAGCGCTTCACCGATCTGTCCGATGGTTTCCTGACTATTCCCGGCGGCGTGGGCACGATGGATGAGCTGTGGGAAGCGGTCAGCTGGGCGCAATTGGGCTATCACGCCAAGCCTGTAGGATTGCTCAACGCGTTTGGTTTCTTTGACCATTTGCTGGCGTTCAACCGCCACATGATTGAAGTGGGCTTTATTCGCGAAGCGCATGCCGGGATAATCCTGGCCGAGGCGGACCTTGACGTATTATTGGCGCGTATGACGGCGCATGAGCCGCACGTGCCAATCTTCGCGATGAAGGCGGACGACCTCTAAGCCATGTCGCAAAATATGAGTTTGGATCGCCGCGCTGCCCTCGTTAGTAACGCGCGCACCTCTATTCTGAAAGGCTCGAAGAGCTTTGCAGCGGCGAGCCATCTGTTTGATCGCGAAACGCGCGAGCGGGTGTGGTTGCTTTATGCATGGTGCCGCCGTTGCGATGATATTGTCGATGCACAGGACCACGGCGGCGCGCTGGGTGACCAGAGCGGGGCTGCAGAACGGTTGGAGATTGTGCGCACCAAGACCGCTCTCGCCTTTGCAGGGCAGGACGCCGGCGATCCGGCATTTGATGCACTTGGCCTTGTGGCGCGCGAGACTGGCCTGACTTTGGACATGGCTGACGCGGTCATCGAAGGGTTTGCGCTGGATGCGGCCGATTGGCAGCCGCACTCCGA
>JADYXV010000396.1 GCA_020853995.1 Novosphingobium sp. | reverse complement strand
TTTTACTTACGGCGATGGCGTTGCCGACGTGGACATTGCGGCTCAAGTGGCATTCCATCGGCAGCATGGTCGCAAAGCGACGATCACAGCGGTAGCTCCTCCAGGACGGTTTGGCGCGCTTGAGTTCGATGGCGATCTTGTGCGCAATTTCAAAGAAAAGCCTGCAGGTGACGGTGGGCTGATCAATGGCGGCTTTTTCGTTCTCGACCCCTCGGTGATTGATCTGATCGCCGGACCCTCGACGACTTGGGAACAAGAACCCATGGAAAAGCTCGCGCACAGCGGCGAATTGGTCGCTTGGCGGCACGACGGGTTCTGGCAACCGATGGATACCTTGCGCGACAAGCACTATCTTGAAAGTTTATGGATTAAGGGCGCGCCTTGGAAGCTGTGGTAAACGATAACGCTTGGCGGGGGCGCCGTGTATTCCTGACGGGGCACACGGGCTTCAAAGGTAGCTGGCTGGCCCTTTGGCTTTTGGAAATGGGTGCCGAATTAACCGGCTACTCACTCCCGGCCGAAGACATCAGCCTTTTCCGTCAAGCTGGCTTGGCCGGACGGATGACGCATATCGAAGGCGATATCCGCGACATGGCCGCAACCGAGGCGGCCATTCAGGCTGCCCGCCCGGAAGTTGTCTTCCATTTGGCTGCGCAACCGCTGGTCCGGCTGTCTTATGAACAGCCGGTTGAAACGTTCGCCACGAATGTTCAAGGCACAGTCCATGTCTTGGACGCATGCCGCCGCGTGCAGGGCCTCAAAGCGATTGTCGCAGTAACCAGCGACAAATGTTATGAAAACCGCGAATGGGTGTGGCCCTATCGCGAAAGCGATCCGATGGGTGGTTATGATCCCTACAGCAGCTCCAAGGGTGCTGCGGAACTGGTGATCTCGGCCTACCGGCGGAGCTACTTTAGCGGCGCTGATGCACCACTGGTTGCATCAGTTCGCGCAGGAAACGTCATTGGTGGCGGCGATTGGGCTCCGGATCGTCTAATTCCTGACATTGTGCGCTCCTTGCTTGCTGATGAAGCGCCCTTCATCCGGTCGCCTGATTCAGTTCGTCCGTGGCAACATGTGTTGGAAGCGCTGGGCGGATATCTCTTGATCGCGCAGGCTTTGATGGATGGGCACACGCCGATCGCCACCGGATGGAATTTCGGCCCGGCTGCAGAAGACACGCGTCCTGTGCGTTGGATCGCAGATCGCTTGACAGAACGTTGGGGCAAGCCAGGTTGGCGCACAGGCACCGAAGCCCAGCCTCACGAAGCACGTCTTTTGTCACTCGACTGCGCAAAGGCGCGCGCTGAATTGGGCTGGCGTCCCACACTCAATCTCGGCAACACGCTCGATCTCATCGTGTCTTGGCACAAAGATGTCGCGGGCGGCGCCGACGCAGCGGCTGTTTCGGCAGCACAACTTGCAGATTATCGCACCCGGATGCGGGCGAACCTTGCTAATCTAGAATCCAGGAGTTTGTTTGATGCCTGCTGACACCCTCGAAAAGAGTTTGGCCGACCTCGTAGGTGATCGCGATGAAGCCAGCCTCCGTCGGCTTATTCTGGACCTGACAGGCGAATATGCACGCCGTCACCATGCCACCGCACCCTTCGTTCCGGGTCAAAGCCCCGTGCCGGTTTCCGGCAAGGTGTATGGCGCCGAGGACATGTGCAATCTGGTAGATTCATCGCTCGACTTCTGGCTGACAACCGGCCGTTATAACGACGAGTTCGAAAAGCGGTTGGCGCAACGTATTGGCGTGGCACATGCCCTCACCACCAATTCAGGTTCGTCCGCCAACCTTCTGGCCCTTTCGACACTGACGTCGCACTATTTCCGTGGCGACGCGCTGAAAGCTGGGGACGAAGTGATCACAGTGGCAACGGGCTTCCCGACCACTGTGAACCCTGCCCTGCAATACGGGCTCGTGCCGGTTTTCGTCGATGTCGACATTCCGACCTACAACATCAAGCCGGATATGATCGAGGCCGCTGTTTCGGACAAGACACGCGCCATCATGATCGCCCATACGCTGGGCAATCCCTTCGATCTGGCAGAAGTGATGCGGGTGGCAGAAAAGTATAACCTGTGGGTTATCGAAGATTGCTGCGATGCGCTGGGCGCAACCTATGACGGGCGCAACGTCGGCACTTTTGGCCACATCGGCACACTCAGCTTTTACCCTGCACACCATATCACGATGGGTGAAGGCGGCGCGGTATTCACGGATAAGCCTCGCTTGAAGCGCGTGATCGAATCCATGCGTGATTGGGGTCGCGATTGCTGGTGCGCACCGGGCGTCGACAATACTTGCGGCAAGCGGTTCTCGCGCCGGCTGGGTTCACTTCCGATGGGTTATGACCATAAATACACTTATGGCCATGCCGGGTATAACCTCAAGATCACCGACATGCAGGCCGCCGTTGGCTTGGCACAGATGGACCGTCTTGATGGCTTCATCGAAGCCCGCCAGCGCAATTATGATCTGTTGACCGAGCTATTGCGCCAATACGAAGACGTGTTCATCTTGCCTGAGGCTACGCCAAACAGCCAGCCTTCATGGTTTGGATATCCAATCACAATCCGCCAAGGTTCGGGCATCGACCGTGAAGAACTCGTCCAGTATCTCAACGAGATGAAAATCGGCACGCGTCTTTTGTTCGGCGGCAACCTGTTGCGTCAGCCTTACATGAAGGGCCGCAACATCCGCGTTGTGGGCGATCTGACCAATGCCGACATCGTGACAGAGCAAACCTTCTGGGTCGGTGTCTATCCTGGGCTAACGCCTGACCATATCGGCTATAGCGTCGAAATGATCGGCAAGTACCTCGCGGGCGTCACCAAGCGCTGATTAACTGATGGAAGAGCGCAACACGCCTCCACGATTTGTGCTGACCGGCCCTTCAGGCTGGATCGGCAGCGCTGTGCTTGCCAATTTTGCGCAACGTTTCGGACCGCCTGCCGGACAAATTTCGGCATTCGGTTCGAAGCCAAGCGAATTGACTATACCTGACGGCAGCGTCTTGCCGGTCCGGGCGCTCGAAACCATCACGCCACAGGACGTGGCAGGAGCGCATGTGATCCATTTGGCCTATCTCACACGGGAGAAAGCGTCCGAAGTTGGAGAACGTGCGTTTACGGATGCCAACATTGCCATCGACGATGCTTTGCTTGGTGCGATCACACGGGCCAAACCGGCAAGCCTGTTCATAGCCTCCTCAGGTGCCGCTGCGCATGCCGCATCGGGGCAAGACCGGCATCCCTACGGGGTATGCAAGTTGCGCCAAGAAGCACGCTTTCTGGATTGGGCAGCAGGGCACGGCGTACCAACAATCGCGGGGCGGATATTCAACATCGCTGGTCCATGGATCAACAAGCACCAGGCTTATGCCGTATCGGATTTTGCCCTTCAGGCGATGAACGGTGGCCCTATTGAAATCAAGGCGAATCGCCCTGTCTTTCGATCATTTCTTCATGTGGACGACCTGTGCAACCTCATCTTTTCAGCAGCACTGGGTCGGATTGGACGGACCGCTCCGATTGATCTATGTGGCGCAGAAGTGCTTGAAATGATGGACATTGCTTCTGAAGTTTCTGCACAATGCAAACTTTCAACCACGATGAACCGACCAAAATTGGACCTGACGGCGCCGTCCGTGTATCTCGGCAACCATGTGGACACAAAGATCTTGGCCATTGAGACTGGCACCAAGCTTACGTCGTTTTCTGTTCAGATTGCAGATACGTTGAGGTGGATAAAAACCAAGCAAACACCGAGCTCACGTCAATCCGGAAGCGAATGTATGTCCGGATCGCTTTAAATGGTTTCCGGCACCATCATGCGCCGGGCTTGGTTCTAATGCCAGCGTGATGCAGGCAAATCAGGCATCGGTTAACAATCGGTGCCCACAGAATTGATGAGGGAGATTCAAGTGAACGATTACGAAAAGCGCATGCTGGCAATCCTGGAACAGGGCCGGGCTGAATGCGGCATTGTTGCAGTCAAGGCCGAGTTTGAGGCCGAAGGCACGCGCGTTGACGAACTGATGCGATTGCTGGAAATCGCCCGGCGGGCCGGTGTTAAGGTGGGGCTTAAGATAGGCGGCTGCGAAGCCGTGCGCGATATCATTGAGTGCCGCCAGTATGGCGTCGATTACATGATCGCACCGATGGTTGAAACGCCTTACGCCCTCAAGAAGTTCATCGATGCCAAGAACAAGTGTTATCCCGTTGATGAGCAAGGCGACGTTGGGTTCCTTTTCAACGTCGAAACCATCACTGCCTTCACGCACCTTGAAGAACTTGGCCAGGTCGCCGCTGACGGCAATGTCGGCATGGTTTTCGGTCGTGTCGATTTCGCAGGCTCTATGGGGCACACCCGCGATTTCGTGAACACGCCCGAGATGCTAAGCTACATTGAAAAGGTTGCGGCTGTTTCGGCAAAGCACAATCTTGACTTGGTCGTTGGTGGCGGTGTCAGCCCGGATTCGATTGAAGTACTGCGCAAAACCCGCAAGACACGTCTTGATCGCTTTGAAACACGTAAAGTCATTTTTGACGCCGCCGTGCTGGACGGCGAGCGTACAATTGACGGCATGGAACTGGCGATTGAATTCGAATTGCTTTGGCTCAAGAACAAGCGCGATTATTATCAATCGATCGCTGCCGAAGACGAAGTGCGCATCGGGATGATGGAGGCACGCCAAGCCAACTCGGTCAAGGTTACGGCATAAGTCCAATGGCAAAAATGCGCGTAGCGGACCTGATCGCCCGCATCCTTGTGGAACGGGGCGTCACCGATTGCTTCATGTTGACCGGTGGCGGAGCAATGCATCTGAATGACGCTTTCGGGCGTCATCCTGGCTTGCGGAAGGTCTACACTCACCACGAACAGGCGGCTGCAATCGCTGCAGAAAGCTATTGCCGCCTGTCGCACCGTCCCGCGTTGGTCAACGTGACGACTGGACCGGGCGGGGTGAATGCATTGAATGGCGTCTACGGCGCTTATGTCGATTCAATCGCAATGGTAGTCGTGTCGGGGCAAGTGAAGCGGGAAAACTGCGCGCCCAACTTCCCGGCACCTCTGCGCCAGCTTGGCGATCAGGAAGTCGATATCGTGTCGATGGTACACGGCATCACCAAGTACGCGGCGGTCATCAATGATCCGCTGCAGGCCCGCAAGATTACGGAAAAGGCGATCTATCTCGCTACGCGCGGCCGTCCAGGACCGGTCTGGATCGACGTACCGATGGACGTCCAAGCCGCTCCTGTTGATCCAGATGAACTGGAAGCTTACGATCCGGCGGCAGATGACGATCACGCGGCCGTGCCAGCCAATACCTCAGCCGAACTTGGCGCGCTTACCGGCGATGCGCTGAACAGTGAAGTTGCGGCAATGATGGCCGAACTGTGCGCTGCAGAACGCCCCGTGATATTAGCAGGCACGGGCGTGCGGATTTCCGGGCAACATGAAGCGTTTCTCCAGTTTGCCAAACGCCTTGGCATCCCGGTGGTTTCCGGTTGGAATGCGCATGATGTGATTGCGAACGACAACCCGCTTTATGTCGGCAGGCCCGGTTCAGTCGGCGATCGCGGCGGCA
>JADYXV010000395.1 GCA_020853995.1 Novosphingobium sp. | reverse complement strand
GACCCCTGCTCTGGTGCTCGACATTGCCAAAGTGGACCGCAACATTGCGCGGCTGCGTCAGCATTTGGCCAAGCTGGGCACGGGTTTCAGGCCGCACGTGAAAACGTCGAAATCGCTCGATGTTGCCCGGCGGCTGTTTCCTGAAGGCACCGGCCCGATTACGGTATCGACCCTTGCCGAAGCGGAATATTTTGCCAGTGGCGGCTTTGCCGACATTACATATGCCGTCGGCTTGAGCCTCGACAAGATCGAGCGGGCGCGGCAGATGGTTGCGCAAGGTGTGCGGCTTTCGGTTTTGATCGATACGGTAGAGCAGGCCCACGCGCTTGCCGCTGCGGCCAAAGATGGCGGCGCCATGCCGGTTGTGCTGATCGAGATCGATTGTGACGGCCATCGCGGCGGTGTGTTGCCTGATGAACCGGCGCTGGTGGAGATCGCCAACATCCTGCGCGACGGTGGTGTAGATCTGGGTGGCGTGCTGACCCATGCCGGCGAATCCTATAATGCCCGTATGGGTGAAGGTCTTGCCGAAGCCGCCGAGGGCGAGCGCGCAGCCGCTGTCGCAGCGGCCATGCAATTGCGGGCGGCAGGCCACGCCGCGCCGGTCGTCAGCGTCGGTTCGACGCCGACCGCGCATTTTGCGAAAGATCTGACCGGCGTGACCGAAGTGCGCGCCGGTGTCTTTTCATTCTTTGATCTTGTCATGCACGGCATCGGCGTGTGCGAGGTGGATGATATCGCGGTTTCGGTATTGGCCACAGTCATCGGCCACCGCCCTGAAAAGGGCTGGATCCTGACAGATGGCGGATGGATGGCCATGTCCCGCGACCGTGGCACGCAGCGACATCCTGTCGATCAGGGTTATGGCATTGTCTGTGACATGGATGGCCAGCCCTTTGCGGATGTGATCGTCGAGGATGCCAGCCAGGAACACGGTATCATCAAGGTGCGCCCCGGCAGCAAGGGCGTTTTGCCAGACCTGCCCATCGGTGCGCGTGTGCGCATCCTGCCCAACCATGCCTGCGCCACATGCGCGCAGCATGAAGTTTACAATGTCGTGGACGGTGAGGGCAGGGCAATCATGGCGCAATGGCCACGTATGCGCGGATGGTAAACCGGGGCAAGATTCCACAGTCCTGTAAGCGGGCGGAGAAGCTGACATGAAAATGATGTCCTACTGGCTTGATACTGCAAAGCCATTCGCGTCGGCCGCTGCTGGCGGGCCGCAAGGCAATGCGGACGTCGTTGTCGTTGGCGCAGGCTTCACCGGGCTGTGCGCCGCACTTGCACTGGCCAAAAAGGGGGCCAAGGTCGTTGTGCTTGAGGCTGATCGCGTCGCAGGCGCGGCTTCGGGGCGCAATGGCGGCATGTGCAACAACGGCTTTGCGCAGGACTATGGCGGCATGGTCGAACGGTTCGGTACAGAACGCGCCAACATGCTGTACCGGGCATTCGATGCCGGGGTCGACAAGGTCGAGGCGATCGTGGCCGAAGAAGGCATCGAGTGCCATTTTGCCCGCGTTGGAAAGCTGAAACTGGCGGCCAAGCCCGAACATTTTGACAAGATCATCCGCTCGCAGGAATTGCTGGCGCGCGAGGTTGATCCTGAAACGCGGCTGGTCCTGCCCCAGGATCTGCCCGCCGAGATCGGATCCGACCGTTTCTTTGGCGGCATAATCTATGGCAAGAGCGCCAACATGCACATGGGCATGTATGGGCAAGGTCTGGCCGAGGCCGTTGTGCGGCATGGCGGCATAATCCATGAGAACAATCCGATGACCGGCATGCGGCGGGTTGCAGGCGGGCATGAATTGACCACGCCGCATGGCAAAGTAACAGCCAAACAGGTGTTTCTGGCCACCGGCACATCACGGTACGGGCCGCTGGGATGGTTCCGCCGCCGGATCGTGCCGGTGGGGGCATACCTGATCGCTACTGAAGTGCTGCCGGTTGAACTGCTCGACCGGCTTACCCCGCGCCGCCGCAATACGGTGGATACGCGCAATTTTGTCAGCTATTTCCGCACGACGCCTGACAATCGCATCCTGTTTGGCGGGCGCGCCCGTTTTTCCAGCCGCAGTGATCCGGCGGCCGACGCCAAGAGCGGCGCAATCCTGCGGCAGTCGATGCTGAACATTTTTCCCGAACTGGCCGATGTCCGCATCGATTATTGCTGGGGTGGCATGGTCGACATGACCAGCGACCGCTTGCCGCGCGCAGGAGAACGGGACGGCGTGTTCTATTCGATGGGATACAGCGGCCACGGCACGCACATGGCCACCTATATGGGTGGGGTCATGGCCGAAGTGCTGGATGGAAAAGCGGATCTGAACCCCTGGCGTGATTTCGATTGGCCCGCAATTCCGGGCTATTTCGGCAAGCCGTGGTTCCTCCCGTTCGTCGGCGCATACTATAAATACAAGGATATGGTGGGATGACAGGCGTTGTCGCACAGGCTTTGCAGCAGGCCGTTTCCTGCGCTGGCCACGCCTATATCGGCGGGCAGTGGGTGCCGGTATGCGGGACCGAACGTCTGGCGGTGATCAACCCGGCAAATGGCACGCTGGTGACCGAAATCGTGGCGGGCAACAGTGCCGACCTTGACCGCGCGGTAAGTGCGGCAAGGGCGGCTTTTCCGGCATTTGCAGCATCGCTGGTGGCAGATCGCCTTGCCTTGCTCGAACGCATCCACGCACTGATCCTGGAACGTGCCGAACCGCTGGCGCAGGCGCTGATGCTGGAAATGGGTGCGGCGATTACGCATGCCCGCAGTGCGCATGTGCCGTTTGCTGCCGCGCACGTGCAGGCTGCGATTGACGTGCTGCGCGATTATGACTTTCTGACAATGCGCGGGACCACGGCCATCGTGCGCGAACCG
>JADYXV010000394.1 GCA_020853995.1 Novosphingobium sp. | reverse complement strand
CGCTACTGGATTTACCGGCATGGTGTCATCGGGGATGGGCGCGGTGGGGCACCTGAATGGTTCATCCAAGGATTGTTTGCATGATCCTCACCTGTCCACATGTTCGGGGTGGCGCAAGGCACGAAAAGAACATATAAAGAACGAATGTCGCAACCAGCCCTGCCTACGCAAAAGACAATTCTTGAACGGCTTGAGATACTTGCCGATGCCGCCAAGTACGATGCATCGTGCGCGTCGTCTGGCACCTCCAAGCGTAACAGCAAAGGCGGCAAAGGCATCGGATCAACCGAAGGCATGGGCATTTGCCATGCTTATGCGCCGGACGGGCGCTGCATTTCGCTGCTCAAAATCCTGCTGACCAATCACTGTGTGTTCGATTGCCACTACTGCATCAACCGCAAAAGCTCGAACACGCGCCGCGCCCGTTTCACGCCGCAAGAAGTGGTCGATCTGACGCTGTCGTTCTACCGCCGCAATTATATCGAAGGGCTGTTCCTCTCGTCGGGCATCGTCAAAAGTTCCAGCCACACCATGGAGCAGTTGATAGAAGTCGCACGTATCCTTCGCGAAGAGCACGACTTTCGCGGCTACATCCACCTCAAGACAATTCCTGAAGCTGATCCCGAACTGGTCGCCCGCGCCGGGCTTTATGCCGATCGCGTCTCGATCAATGTCGAATTGCCAACCGTCGCGGGGTTGACCCGCCTCGCGCCCGACAAGTCCGCCACGCAGATCGAAGGCGCGATGACGTCGCTGAAAGATTCGATCATTGAGGCCAAGGACGCCCGCAAGCGCTTCCGTCACGCCCCGAAATTTGCCCCCGCTGGCCAATCCACCCAGATGATTGTCGGTGCTGATGCCGCAACCGATGCCGACATCGTTGGCCGCGCCAGCACGCTTTACGGCAATTTTGGCCTGCGCCGCGTCTATTATTCCGCGTTCAGCCCGATCCCCGATGCCAGTGCGGTCCTGCCATTGAAGCGCCCGCCGCTGATGCGCGAACACCGGCTATACCAATCCGACTGGCTGATGCGGTTCTATGGCTATGCCCCGCATGAAGTGCAGCAGGCTGCGGGCGCAGACGGTATGTTGCCGCTGGATATTGATCCCAAGCTGGCATGGGCATTGCAATTTCGCGCGGACTTTCCGGTGGACGTCAATCGCGCGCCACGTGAGCGGTTGTTGCGCGTTCCGGGCCTTGGCGTGCGCGCAGTCAACGCCCTTATTGTAGCAAGACGCCAGCGCCGTCTGCGGCTTGAGGATGTGGGCAAGCTGACCGTTTCGGTCGCAAAAGTCCGCCCGTTCATCATTGCCGAGGATTGGCGGCCGGTACTGCTGACCGACCGCGCCGATTTGCAAAGCCTGATTGCGCCCAAAAGGGCCGAGCAACTGGAATTGTTCGCGTCATGACCCCCTTTCGCACCATGCGCTCAGCCGAGGCATTTCGCGTTTCGCTGGCTGCTCCTGATGATTTCGAAGGCTGGCGCGACACAGCGCGGCGGCTGATCCAGGCCGATGTGCCGCCGGACCGGATCGTGTGGGATTCACCTGCAGATCCAAGCACCGATCTGTTCGCACAAGGAGAGCGGCGCTTGCCAGCGCCCCCTGCTGATGCACCGCAACCGCGCGCCTCACGCGATTTCCTGCAGTATGCTAAAAGTGCGATCCTGCACTCTGACTCTAAACGATTTTCATTGCTTTACCGCCTGCTTTGGCGGTTGCAGGCCAATCCGCGTCTGATGGACGACCGGGCCAATGCCGATGTGCGCGGGATTGACGAACTGGCCCGCCAAGTGCGGCGCGATATTCACAAGATGCGCGCTTTCGTGCGCTTCCGTGTGATCGATGAGCCCGATGGCGAGCGCTACGTTGCGTGGTTTGAGCCTGAGCATCATATCTTGCGTTCGAACGCGGCGTTTTTTGTGCGCCGTTTCACCACGATGCGCTGGTCGATCCTTACCCCGCAAGGCAGCATGCACTGGGATGGCGTAACCTTGCAGGAAGGTCCGCCTGCCACTCGTGCCGATGCGCCTTCGGGTGATCCGGTCGAAGCGCTGTGGCGCAAATACTATACCTCGATCTTCAACCCTGCGCGCCTGAAGGTTGGCGCAATGCTCAAGGAAATGCCGCGCAAGTATTGGAAGAATCTGCCCGAAGCCTCGCTGATTCCGGAAATGATTGCAGGGGCACAAGCACGTGAGGCCCGCATGGTTGAGGCTGGCACGCAAAACTTTGGCGAACAACCCGATACGCTTGCCGGTATCGCTGAAGCCGTCCAGTCATGCCGCCGCTGTGCCATTGGCTGCAATGGCACCAATAGCGTGATGGGTGAGGGGCCCGCAGCGTCCGTGCTGATGATTGTGGGTGAGCAGCCGGGCGACAAAGAGGAAGAGCAGGGGCGACCATTCATTGGACCCGCAGGCCAATTGCTGCGCGCGCATCTTAAAGATGCCGGGATTGCGATTGAGCAGGCGTACGTCACCAATGCGGTGAAGCACTTCAAGTTTACCCCGCGTGGTAAGCTTCGGCTGCACCAGAACCCGACAGCAAAGGAAATCGACATATGTCGCTGGTGGATTGATGGCGAGCGCGCGCTTGTGAGCCCGCGTCTCGTGCTGGCATTGGGAGCAAGCGCGGCGCGCAGCCTTTTGGGCCGGACAGTGAGTGTGCAGAAGGAGCGCGGCACGCCGCACCTGCTGGATGATGGTAGCGAATTGTGGATCACCACGCATCCCAGCTACCTCTTGCGGCTGCAAGATCATGGGCGCGCTG
>JADYXV010000393.1 GCA_020853995.1 Novosphingobium sp. | reverse complement strand
TCTGTCACTACGCGGCCGATCCGGCCCGGTGAGGTTGAGGGGCAGGATTACTATTTCGTCGATCAGGCCGAATTTGACCGGATGGTCGAGGACAACGCGTTTTATGAATGGGCTACGGTCTTCGGCAATTGCTATGGCACGCCCAAGGCGCAGATCCGTGACCGGCTGAAAGCGGGCGGCGATGTGCTGTTCGATATTGACTGGCAGGGCACGCAGCAGTTGCACCAGAAAGCGCAAGCCGACGTGGTGCGGGTGTTCATTCTGCCACCCAGCCTTGAAGAATTGAACCGCCGCCTGACGGGGCGAGGCACGGATGCGCCTGATGTTATCGCGGCGCGCATGGCCCGCGCTCAGGCAGAGATAAGCCACTGGGACGGCTATGACTATGTCGTGATCAATGACGACGTGGACGTGTGTTTTGAAAAAGTCCGCGAGATTCTGGCGGCTGAACGCATGAAGCGCACGCGCCAGACAGGTTTGATCGATTTTGTACGCGGGTTGATGCGGGGGTAAGGTGCGTATTTGCGCCACCTGACCTTTTCCGTTCGTGTCTGGACTATGCTCGACACGAACGGATGTTTTGTTAATGGCCCGAAGGGTCAACCGCGCCTTCGGGAATCCAGCCATTCACAATGCCGCCATCAATGGGCAGTGGCGTTCCCACAACATAATCCCCCGCCCGGCTGGCAAGGAAGATGGCTCCGCCAGCCATATCCTCAATCGTCCCGACGCGGCCTGAGGGACTGCCTTTGGACGATTCTTCGGGATTGATGGCAGCGGCCTTGTTCATTTCAGAAGGAAAAGCGCCGGGGCAAATGCAGCTGACGACGATGTTATCGCGGATGAGCCGGGCGGCCATGCGCCGGGTGAGATGGACAAGCGCCGCCTTTGACGCCTGATAGCTGTATGTTTCCCACGGATTGGGGCGCAAACCGTCAATCGATGCGATGTTGATGACTTTGGCGGGCTGCCCATTGGTTGCCGCTGCCATCAACAGGCCATGCAGTTTCTGCGTCAGGAAGAACGGGGTCTTTACATTCAGGTCCATGACCTTGTTCCAGCCCGCTTCGGGAAAGTCGTCAAACTCTGCTCCCCAGGCAGCCCCGGCATTGTTGACGAGTATATCGATCTTGTCCTCACGCGCTGCAAGATCGGCAGCAAGCTGTTCGATGCCTGCAACATTGGCGATGTCGCCGGGCAAGGCGATGCAGCGCTCGCCCAATCGCGCTGCGGTTTCTTCAACCACCGCCGCCTTGCGCGCCGTGATATAGACCCGCGCACAGCCCGCCGCGATGAACCCTTCGGCAATCATCGCGCCAATTCCGCGTGACCCTCCGGTAACGACGGCGACCCGGCCTTCAAGGCTGAACAGTTTGCTGAAATCCATGTCTGATCCTCAATAGCCGTTCAGTCGGGCGACGCGCTCTGCATGGTAATATTGATCGCCCATAAATTCGCTGAGCGAGCGGTCACGCTTCATATACAGGCCGATATCGTATTCATCAGTCATGCCGACCCCGCCGTGCATCTGCACGCCTTCGCGCACCGCCAGATTGCATGTGCGCGCAGCCTTGGCCTTGGCGACCGAGACCATCAGTTCGGCCTTTTCCGATCCGCCGTCCAGCAACTGCTGGGCCTTGATCACGGCGGCGGTGGCGATTTCGAGTTCGGAATAAAGATGGGCGGCGCGGTGCTGGAGCGCCTGAAATTCACCGATCAGCTTCCCGAATTGCTTGCGGGTTTTGAGGTAAGCGGTCGTGATGTCAAACGCCCCCTGCCCCACGCCGGTCAGTTCTGCCGCCGCGCCGATACGCCCTGCATTCAGCACTTTGTTCAGCAAAGCCCGCCCGCCATCGACATCGCCGATCACGCAATCGCCATCCAGTTCAACATTGTCGAACGTGATATTGCTGGCCATCGCGCTATCGACCAGCCGCAGGTTTTCGTGGGAAATCCCCGAAGCGTCCTTGGGCACGGCAAACAGCGTGATGCCATCGTCGTCACTGTCACTGCCCGAAGTGCGTGCAGCGACAATGATCGCGTCTGCCGATGCGCCCTGCACCACGAACGCCTTCGAACCGGACAACCGGAAGCCGTTACCCGCCTTTTCCGCGCGGGCTGCGATGCGTTCGGGGCGGTGCTTGGGGCTTTCATCAATGGCGATGGCCAGCACGCTATCGCCCGCAATCACACCGGGAAGCCAGCGCCCGCGCAAGTCATCCGATCCGCCGGACAAGGCGGTGATGCCCATGACCGAGGTGGTCAGAAACGGTGACGGCGTGAGGTTCCGCCCGATTTCCTTGAGCACGATGCCCGCCTCGACATGGCCCATGGCGAGCCCGCCATCGGCCTCTTCCGCCAGCATGCCGGTCAGGCCCATTTCGGCAAACTGCTTCCACAAGGCGTGGCCGAAGCCGTCCTTGCAATCCATATCGCGGAAATGGCGCAGCTGCTGCTTGATGCCGCCTGCATCGGCCATGAAGCCTGTGACGGTATCGGCCAGCATCGCCTGATCTTCAGTGTAATAAAGTGGCATGGATCAGGCTCCCGGCAATTCAAGGATGCGTTTGGCAACGACGTTGAGCATGACCTCGCTGGTGCCGCCTTCGATCGAGTTTGCCTTGGTGCGCAGCCAGCTCCGCGCGGGCGTGCCGCCATTGGTACGCTCGCTGTCCCATTCCAGCGCGGTTGATCCGCCTGCGGCCATCAGCAGTTCGTGACGGCGCTTGTTCAGTTCTGTGCCTACATATTTCATCATATTGGGCTGTGCGGGATGCGCCTTGCCGACTTTGGCTTCATCAAGGAACTTCTCGCCCATTGCGGCATAGGCCAGCGCATCGACATCGAACATCGCAAGCTCTGCCCGCAGGATCGGATCATCGAGACCATTGCGCGCCACCACCGCGCCGATCGCATTCATGCGGTCACCGCCGCCCGCGCCCGAAATCATCTCGCGCTCATGGCCGAGCAGGTACTTGGCCACATCCCACCCGCGATTGAGTTGCCCCACGATCTGGTGCTTGGGCACCTTCACATCATCGAAGAACGTTTCACAGAAAGGCGAATTGCCGCTGATAAGTTTGATCGGCTTGGTCGTGACGCCCGGTGTGGCCATGTCGAACAGCAGGAAACTGATGCCCTGATAGGTATTGGCCTTGTCAGTGCGGACGAGGCAGAAAATCCAGTCGGCTTTGTCAGCGTAGGACGTCCAGATTTTCTGGCCATTGACGACCCAATGGTCACCTCTGTCCTCGCCAAAAGTTTGCAGACTGACCAGATCGGAGCCGGAACCGGGTTCGGAATAGCCCTGGCACCACCGGATTTCACCGCGAGCGATTTCGCCGAGATAATGGACCTTCTGTTCCTCGGTGCCGAACTTCAGCAAGGCAGGGCCGAGCATCCAGATGCCGAAGCTCGACAGCGGAGGCCGCGCACCGATGCGGGCGCATTCCTCGCGCCAGATCTTCGCCTGCGCCGGAGACATGCCTGCTCCGCCATAGGCCTCGGGCCAATCGGGCACGGTGTAGCCTTTGGCAACGCAGGCTTCGAGCCATGCCTTCTGGGCGGGGTTCTTGAATTTGAAGTTGCGGCCACCCCAACAGATGTCGGCTTCATCACGCGCAGGTTCGCGCATCTCGGCGGGGCAATTGGCCTCCAGCCAATCGCGGATTTCCTGACGGAAACCATCAAGGTCAGACATATTTGCGCTCCTCTCTTTAATCGCAAGGTTAAGGCGAGTCGCAAGGCTCTGGCAAGTGCTGAATCTTGAAGGATTCCTGACATTTCGGGCAAGCCAGCATGCCGTAGCGTAAACCTGACAAGCGTTGACGGCGGCCGGATCGGGCCTAAGCTGGGGCCATAATCCGGTCTGGGAGAGACCCTTTGCGATTTGAGCGTAAAACAATCGTCGTAACCGGCGCAGCGTCCGGCATTGGCCGTGCCACCGCGCTTGCCTTTTCGGGCGAAGGCGCAACCGTGTTTGCCGCTGACATCGATGAAGACGGCCTTTGCGCGACGGCTGCGGCGTCAAACGGCACCATCGTTACGGCGCGCTGCGATGTGACGAAAACAGAAGACATCAAGGCGTTGATGGACCGCGCGGCGGGCGAAACAGGCGGCATCGATTGCGTGTTCAACAATGCCGGCGCAGGCGGTGATCGGGCAACCATTGACGAGATCGAGCCGGAAGGCTGGGACCGTACGATGGATTTGCTGCTGCGCTCGGTTGCGTTCGGCATTCGCTATGCCGTGCCGCACATGATCGGACGCAAGGGCGCATCGTTCGTCAATACATCCAGCGTTGCCGCCATCGGGCCGGGTTATTCCCCCACCGCTTATGCCGTGGCCAAGGCAGGTGTATTGCACCTTACCAAGACCGCCGCTGCTGATCTTGCCAGGCATCAGATCCGCGTGAATGCAGTGCAGCCCGGCTTTATCAACACCAACATCTTCACCAGCGCACTGGGCATGCCCGAAGAGCTTGAGCTTCAGGCCAAAGGTGCAATCGCGGCGATGTCCACACAGGCCCAGCCGGTTGCGCGCGGCGGACAAGCCGACGACATTGCACAGGCCGTGTTGTTCCTTGCCAGTGAGGCCGCAAGCTTCATCACCGGAACGTCGTTGCTGGTTGATGGCGGCATCACCATTGGCCCGCGCCACAGTTGGTATCCCGAAACACCCGGCCTGTTCGACACGCTGCAAAAGATGGCCGACGCTGGCAAAGCGTAATGATCTGCATCAACGACGCCGCCTGACTGTTCGCCTAATTTCGCCCCGCATTGCACGATTGCCCGCCTGATCACCGTGGGCCACGTCTAAGGAGACAGACATGGATTTCGAACCGACCGACCGCCAGAAATATTGGCGTGATCGTGTCCGCCAGTTCATCGAAGACAACATTCGCCCGCGCGAAAAGGACTACAAGACCGAACAAGCCACGGGCGATCGCTGGAAGGTGATCCAGACCATCGAAGAAGAGAAAGCCCGCGCCAAGGCGAAGGGCATCTGGAACCTGTTCATGCCGCCGCGCAATGGCGGCCATCATCATGTGGATGAAACGTTCGAATTTGAAGGCCCCGGCCTCACCAACCTTGAATATGCGTTATGCGCCGAGGAAATGGGCCGCATCACGTGGGCAAGCGAGGTTTTCAATTGCTCTGCGCCCGATACCGGCAACATGGAAGTATTCCACCGCTATGGCACCGCGGAGCAGAAAGAGCAGTGGCTGCGCCCGCTGATGGACGGCGAAATCCGGTCAGCCTTCCTGATGACCGAGCCGCAAGTGGCCTCGTCTGATGCGAACAACATCGAAACCTCGATCCGGCGCGAGGGCGATGAATATGTGATCAACGGGCGCAAATGGTGGTCTTCGGGCGCGGGCGATCCGCGTTGCAAAGTGGCCATCGTGATGGGCAAGACCGATTTTGAAGCAAAGCGCCATCAGCAGCAATCGATGGTGCTGGTGCCGCTGGACGCGCCGGGTGTGAACATTCTGCGCCATTTGCCCGTATTCGGGTATGATGATGCCCCCCACGGCCACATGGAAATTGACCTCGTTGATGTGCGGGTGCCGGTGACGAACATGTTGCTGGGCGAAGGACGCGGGTTCGAAATTGCGCAAGGGCGCCTGGGACCGGGCCGCATTCACCACTGCATGCGCACGATTGGCGTAGCCGAAGAGGCGCTGGCCAAGATGGCGCGCCGCCTGCAAAGCCGCGTGGCGTTTGGCAAGCGCGTGTCAGAGCAATCGGTTTGGGAAGAACGCATTGCACGCGCGCGTATCGACATCGACATGACGCGCCTGCTGTGCCTCAAAGCCGCTGACATGATGGACAAAGTTGGCAACAAGGCGGCAGCGCTGGAAATCGCCATGATCAAGGTGCAGGCCCCGAACATGGCTCTGCGCATTCTGGATGATGCCATTCAGGCACATGGCGGCGGCGGCGTTTCCGAGGACTTCGGCCTTGCACTGGCTTATGCCCATATGCGGACGCTGCGGCTTGCTGACGGCCCTGACGAAGTCCATGCGCGGTCAATCGCGCGCATCGAATTTGCGCGCCATTCCGATGTGCTGCAAGGTGATCGGGGCCTTAGTTCCGGTGACCTTGGTGTTGCCCGCTGATAGCAGTTGAAGGAAGCGACCGATGAAAGCTGCTGTACTTGTCCAACCCGGCCAACCGCTGGAAATCCATGACCTGACAGTGGCCCTTCCCGGCCCGCATGAAGTGCTGATCCGCACGGCTGCATGCGGGCTGTGCCATTCAGACCTGCACTTCATTGATGGAGCATACCCGCACCCTTTGCCCGCCGTACCGGGGCATGAGGCTGCGGGTATTGTCGAGGCGATCGGATCGGAAGTGCGCACCATCAAAGTGGGCGATGCGGTGGTGACGTGCCTTTCAGCGTTCTGCGGACACTGCGAGTTTTGCGTGACGGGCCGGATGGCGCTGTGCCTTGGGGGTGATACCCGCCGCCGGGATGGCGATGCACCGCGCCTGACGCGCACCAACGACGGGAGCGCGGTCAACCAGATGCTGAACTTGTCTGCCTTTGCCGAGCAGATGCTGGTGCATGAACACGCCTGTGTGGCCATCAATCCGGATATGCCGCTCGATCGTGCCGCGATTATCGGCTGTGCGGTGACGACCGGTGCCGGCGCGATATTCAACGCTTGCAAGGTAACTCCTGGCGAAACGGTGGCTGTGGTGGGTTGCGGTGGTGTCGGCCTTGCCACTGTAAACGCTGCGAAAATCGCGGGCGCGGGGCGGATCATCGCGGTTGATCCGATGCCCGAAAAGCGCGCGCTGGCGATGAAACTTGGCGCGACTGATGCGATTGATGCAAGCCCTGAAGCTGCCGGGCAAATTGTTGAAATGACCAAGGGTGGTGTGCATCATGCGATCGAGGCGGTGGGCCGGCCGGCATCGGGTGATCTGGCAGTAGCAGCGCTGCGACGCGGGGGGACGGCTACGATCCTGGGGATGATGCCGCTGGACCACAAAGTCGGGCTATCTGCGTTGGACCTGTTATCCGGCAAGAAGCTGCAAGGGGCGCTGATGGGGGGCAATCATTTCCCGGTTGATCTGCCGCGTCTGGTGGAATTCTACATGCGTGGTCTGCTTGATCTTGATAGCATCATTGCGGAACGCATCCCGCTTTCAGAAGTGAACGAAGGCTTTGAAAAGATGAAACAGGGCCACTCCGCGCGCTCGGTTATCGTGTTCGACAAATAGCTTATGACGAAGGACCGGCGGACCAAGGTGTTCTTTGACGGAGGCTGCCGCCCCAACCCCGGCCCGATTGAAGTTGCCGCCGTTGTGCGGGGGCAAGTCTTCATCCGCGATGATCTGGGCCACGGCGGGAATGGTGATGCAGAGTGGATGGCGCTTTTGCATGGGCTGGAAGTGGCGCAGAAGCTGGGTTTGGCCGACTTCGAGATGGTGGGCGACAGTTTGCCCGTGATCGAGAGGGCGAATGGTGTCGTTCGGTGTCGGTTTGGTGCTGAATTGGCGCATTATGCGCGCTTTTCAGAGCTTTGTGACGTAGGTCGGCCTGCCAGAATTCGCTGGATCAAGCGGAACCAGAATCTGGCGGGGATTGCTTTGGCCGCAAGGCACGAGCGGTAGGAAAAGAAGAACAAGCCCTCCCCCGGCCCCTCCCGTAAACGGGAGGGGGGAAGAAGTTCAGGCTGCTTCGGCTTTTGCCACGCCGCGTTCGGCGTTGAGGGCTTCGGCGAGGAGGAAGGCCAGTTCGATGGACTGCGCCGCGTTGAGGCGGGGGTCGCAGTGGGTGTGGTAGCGGTCGGCGAGGCCTTCTTGCGTGATGGCGACGGCACCGCCTGTGCATTCGGTCACATCGCGGCCGGTCATTTCAATGTGGATGCCGCCCGCGTGAGTGCCTTCAGCGCGATGGACCGCGAAAAAGCCCTTTACCTCGGTCAGGATGCGGTCAAACGGGCGCGTCTTGTAGCCATTGTCGGCCTTGATCACGTTGCCGTGCATCGGATCGCATGACCAGACCACCGGATGACCTTCGCGTTTTACCGCGCGGACCAGCGGGGCAAGGCCTGCTTCGACCTTGTCATGACCGAAGCGGCTGATCAGCGTCATCCGGCCCGCTTCGCGCGAGGGGTTGAGCGTATCGAGCATCTTGAGCAATGCGTCTGGCGTCAATGACGGACCGCACTTCATGCCGATGGGATTGTTCACGCCGCGCAAGTATTCGACATGTGCCGAACCTTCAAAGCGGGTGCGATCACCGATCCAGAGCATGTGTGCGCTGGTATCGTACCATTCACCGGTCAGCGAATCCTGCCGCGTCATCGCCTCTTCATATTGCAGAAGCAGCGCTTCGTGGCTGGTGTAGAAGCTGGTGCCCTGAAGCTGGGGCACGGTGCGCGGATCGATCCCGCAGGCTTCCATGAAATCGAGCGATTCGCCGATCTTGTCGGCCATTTCGCTGAACTTTGTGGCCCAAGGGCTTTTGCCGATGTGATCGAGCGTCCACTGGTGGACCTGCCGCAAATTGGCATAACCGCCGGTGGCGAAGGCACGCAGCAGGTTTAGCGTTGCAGCCGCCTGGCTGTAGGCGCGCAGCATGCGTTCTGGATCGGGGATGCGTGATTCGGGCGTGAAATCAATGCCGTTGATGTTGTCGCCAAGGTAGCTTGGCAGTTCAACACCGCCGATGGTTTCAACCGGCGATGAACGCGGCTTGGCAAACTGGCCCGCCATGCGGCCCACTTTTACGACAGGCTGCTTGCTGGCGAAGGTCAAAACAACCGCCATTTGCAACAGCACGCGGAAAGTATCGCGGATGTTGTTGGGATGAAATTCGGCGAAGCTTTCAGCGCAATCGCCGCCCTGCAGCAAGAAGCCCTGGCCCGCAGCAACTTGCGCCAGATCGGCTTTCAGTGCGCGGGCTTCACCCGCGAAGACCAGTGGCGGAAAGCTTGTCAGGGTCTGCTCGACCTCGTTCAGCTTTTCAGCGTTCGGATAAGTCGGCAAATGCCGCCCTTCGCATCCGCGCCATGAATCCGCAGTCCAGTTCTGTGCCACAATACCCATCCTTTCAAGTGTCCGCGCCATAAGCCGCGCGCGCCACAATTGCAAAGAAAGCATTGCGCATCAGCATCAGGGCCTGGCTTTTTCTGGCACCACCATCAAACGCCAGCTCTTGTCCCTGGTCAGGTAGCGCATAGCCAGGGCCTGCATCCGGTCTGGCGTGGTCTGGCTGTAATCATTGAGGATTGTACGGATAGCGGCGATTTTGCGCGGATCATTGGCCGCGCCTTCAAGCTGGAACATGTAAAAGCCGTTGCCTGTGCTGGCGCGGGTGATCAATTGCTTGAGCGGTTCGGTTACGCGGCCAATTTCATCGGCTGTGGGCGGGTTGGCGGCAAGATCTGCGGCGATTTTGTCTGCCGCTGCATAGAACGTGTCAAAATCGGTCGGGCGCAATTGAACCGTGGCCGAAATGTACCCGCCCGATGGCAGGTCCAGCGGCCAGCTTGACCCCACTTGCGGGGCATAGCTGGCACCGGTCTTTTCGCGCATCGCATCAAACAGGCGATTGTTGAAAATCTGCGCGAGGATTTCAAGCTGGCGGCTTTCGCGCACACCGGCCTGCCCGCCACCGGTGGGCCAAGCCACGACGGCAGCGGCCTGTGATGGATCACCGCGATGGGTGAGGACCAATGGTTCTGCATTGTGCGCGGGGATATTGGGCGCAAGGTCAGAGGCTGGCGCGGCAGTACGTGCGGGCAATGCGCCGAAGGTTTTTTCGAGCGCTGCCAATGCCTGTTCGCGGTTGAAATCACCGAACATATCAATTTCAATCGGGCCTTGCGCTACCAGCGGTTCCCATGTGGCGCGGAAGCCTTCGGGGGTTACCTTTTCCAGTTCTGCCGGATTGGGCGTGGCGTAGCGCGGATCACCATCGCGCAGCAGCCATGTAAGATCGCGGCCCAGCACGGCCATTGGCGAGGAATTGTAGCTTT
>JADYXV010000392.1 GCA_020853995.1 Novosphingobium sp. | reverse complement strand
TTCCCGATGAACCAGCGTGCCGAAGATTTGCTGATGGGGGCACCGTCGCCAGCAGCACTTAAACAACTGCGTGAACTGCATGTGCGCGTGGTTGAACCGAGCAAAGGATAAGCAGGATGGCGTTTGGGGTGTGCGGATCAACACCACACCACTTGCCAGCCAGCATTCCGTTGATTAGGGCGAAAGCCGAACCAGAAACACCAGCTTTCCTTCGAAGGGGCATTTCATGAGCGATACCGCCGACCGCGTTAAGAAGATCGTTGTCGAGCACCTCGGCGTCGAGGCAGACAAGGTTACCGAAGAAGCAAGCTTCATCGACGATCTGGGCGCTGACTCACTCGACATCGTTGAGCTGGTAATGGCCTTTGAAGAAGAATTTGGCGTCGAGATCCCTGACGATGCGGCCGAGAAGATCTCGACCGTGCAGGACGCGATCAAGTACATCGACGAAAACAAGGGCTGATCGCCCAGAGCCACCCGGGTTTCCGGTCCTGCGCATCGCCTTGTGGTAGTGCGCGTGGATCGCGGAACCGCCTAGCCTTGAACAGGCCGGGAGGGGGAGGACTTCGGCAGGCTCAGCCTCTTTTTCGGGGCTGGGCCTGTTTGCATATTTCCCGGAGATTTCAATGCGTCGTGTCGTCGTAACCGGACTTGGCCTCGTTACCCCGCTGGGTGCAGACGTGGAAACCGTGTGGAAGAACCTGATTGCCGGAAAATCGGGCGCAGGCCCGATCACGCGCTTTGACGCGAGCGATCAGAAGTGCCGCATCGCTTGCGAGGTAAAGCCCGCCGATCACGAATATGGCTTTGATCCGAACAAGCGTGTGGACCACAAAGTCCAGCGACAGGTTGATCCGTTTATTGTCTATGGCATCGATGCTGCAGGACAGGCGATTGAAGACGCAGGGCTTGAAGATATGCCCGAAGAAATGCGGATGCGCACCGGCTGCTCGATCGGCTCGGGCATCGGCGGATTGCCGGGTATTGAAAGCGAATCGCTTGTGCTGGCAGCAAAAGGGCCTGCGCGCGTATCGCCGCACTTCGTGCATGGTCGCCTGATCAACCTGATTTCGGGGCAGGTTTCGATCAAGTATGGTCTGATGGGGCCGAATCACGCTGTCGTGACCGCTTGTTCCACAGGCGCACATTCGATTGGCGATGCCGCCCGCATGATTCGCGATGACGATGCCGACATCATGCTGGCTGGCGGCGCTGAAGGCACGATTTGCCCGATTGGTGTTGCCGGCTTTGCCCAGGCTCGTGCCTTGAATTGCAGCTTTAACGATCGCCCCGAACAGGCGAGCCGCCCTTACGACAAGGACCGCGACGGTTTTGTCATGGGTGAGGGCGCTGGCGTTGTCGTTCTGGAAGAATACGAACACGCCAAGGCGCGCGGCGCCAAGATCTATGCCGAAGTGGTCGGCTACGGCCTGTCAGGCGATGCCTATCACGTCACGGCGCCGCATCCCGAAGGCAAGGGCGCGGAATTGGCAATGCGTATGGCATTAAAGAAGGCCGGGCTAACTGCGGGCGATATCGACTATGTCAACGCCCATGGCACCTCGACCATGGCCGACACGATCGAACTCGCCGCTGTGAAGCGCGTGCTGGGTGAGGATTTGGCTGGCGCTTCGATGAGCAGCACCAAGTCCGCCATCGGCCACCTGTTGGGCGGTGCAGGCGCGGTGGAAGCCATTTTCTGCATCCTTGCCCTGCGTGATCAGATTGTTCCGCCAACGCTGAACCTCGACAATCCGGATGAGGGCACCGAAGGTGTCGATCTTGTGCCGCTTGTCGCCAAAAAGCGGAAGGTCCGCGCGGTGTTGAACAATTCGTTCGGCTTTGGCGGCACCAACGCCAGCATCATCATGAAACAAGTGGAAGACTGAAAGGACTGACCGCCATGGCGCGGCGTCGCAAGCGTTTTCCCCTATTGGCGGTCACGCTGATTCTGGCGGCTCTCGTTGCTTGGCTGGTTGGCGGCTGGTTTGCCAGTGGCCCCTTGGCCAAGCAGATGGAATTCGATGTGGGCGAAGGCGCCGGCCTGAGCGCTTTGGCAGACGACCTTGAAGCAGGCGGTGCGGTGAAGTCTGCAACACTGTTCAAGCTGCGCGCCAAGCTGCTGGGCGGCGGGACAGAAGTCAAAGCAGGTTCGTTCCTGCTGCCAAAAGCGGCGAGCGAGGCGACGATCCTTGAAATCCTCAAGGGTGACAAGGTCATCCGCCGATTGATCACCATCCCTGAAGGCATGCCTTCGGTTATGGTGGTGGACCGGTTGATGGCCAACAAGGATCTGACCGGACCGGTGGACGTACCTGAGGAAGGCAGTGTCCTGCCTGACAGCTCCGACTGGCAGAAGGGCGAAGCGCGCGCCGTTGTCCTCAAGCGTATGCAAGCCGCGATGGACAAGACACTGGCCGAATTGTGGGCCAAGCGCACGGAGCGCTCTGTGGTAAAGACACCGCAAGAAGCGCTGATCCTTGCCTCGATTGTCGAGAAAGAAACCGGCAAG
>JADYXV010000391.1 GCA_020853995.1 Novosphingobium sp. | reverse complement strand
TTGTTCGCACAGCGGATTGCGGATTTGCGCAGGTGGCGTTTGGTGCACGTTTGGCCCAATCTGGTGCCATGATTGCGCTGGATAACGGTTTTGACGAGGCGGTCGGCATTGTTGCGGACGCGCGTGCCAGTGCGGTGCGGCTTTGTGCGGCGACGGGGTTCGTCGAAAGGTATTCCGGCACGACTTCGGACGGTGCGTTCGAAATCCTGATCGGGCATCCGGAGGCGGCGCGCGGTGCGATCCGGCTGGTGCAGTTTGCAGGTCCCGTGGCAGAGCGGATGCGCGACGGGGCGCAGGCTTGGGACACCGGCGGGATTTTCGATATAAACGTGCGCGCGCTGGCGGGGATTGGGCCGTTGCATACGGCGTTTGGTGCGGCGGGGTTTGTGGCCCATGCGCCGGTGACCGAATGGGACTTCGGGCCGGTGTCCGTGCGCGAGGTGGTGGAGAGCGATGCTGACGGGCTGTGCATCGCGCTGATGGAGCGGTTGCGGCCCGCGCTGACCGGATATGAGGGGTTGGGCGGGCCGGCTTCGTGGGTGTTCAATTCCACGCAGATCGTGCCGGATTTTGACGTGGCGCGGGCGTTGTACCGGGATGCGCTGGGCTGGCAGGTGGTGCAGGAGACGCAAGGGTTCGCGGCGATTGATGAAAGCGGGGCGAACTGCATGGGCCTGCCGCTATCGCTGGCGCCAAAGATCCCGATGCAGATCGGGATTTACCATCCGCAGGGCCGGATGGAGGGTTCGGTCGAGGTGATCGCGTTCGGGGTGCGGGGGCATGATTTTTCCGCGACTTGTGTTGCGCCCAATCGGGGCTGGGCGGCCTTGCGGTTTCCAGTGAGCGATTTGGCCGGTTTTGCCGGAAAGGCGCGCGCGGGAGGCTGTGCGGTTTCTGGGCCGGAGGCGTTTGTGTGGGCGCCTTATGGCGCGGGCGCGCGGGTTGTTGCGGTGACGGCTTGGGGTGCGCGGTTGGAGGCGGTTTGTTTGTAGTTGCGGGCGTTGCAGGCCCACCCCCGACCCCTCCCGTAAACGGGAGGGGGGAACATGCGCGGCTCTTAACCACTCCCGCTTGCGGGAGGGGAGCGAGACTTATGCAGCCGAAGGCGGAATTAGTCGCAGCGGGGTGGGCTTGTGTGGTGGCGTTTACCCGCGCAACCCATCAAAAAAGGCGACGGCTTCATCCTCGCTGACGACGTCGGCGTATTTCGCGTTCATGTCGAACAGGTTGGCTTCGTGGGGGGCGGGGTGGCGGTCGCCGCAGGCATCGGCGATGACGGCGGTGCGGAAGCCGTGGCTCATGGCATCAACGCAACTGGCGCGGACGCAGCCCGATGTAGTGAGACCGGTGAGGAGGACCGAATCCACGCCCATCGCGGTGAGGGTTGAAGCGAGCGAGGTGCCGAAGAAGGCGCTGGGGTATTGTTTGGAAACGACGAGTTCATCGGCGAAGGGTTCAAGCCCCGGACCCCATGCGCCCATCGGGCTGCCTTCGAGGAAGTTTTTGAGCGGGGCTGCCTTTTCAAAGAAGCGGCCGCCGTTGAGCGCCATAGGGTGATAGACCACGTTGGTGAGGATGACCGGAACGCCAGCGGCGCGGGCGGCGGCGCGGACGCGCAGGGCCGAGGCGAGGGCATCTTCCACGCCTGCGTAAAGATCGCAGGCTTCGTCGAAATAGCCCATGCAGAAATCGATCAGGATCAACGCGGGGCGACTGCCGAATCCGACGCGGCGATCATAGGCTTTCTTGTAATTGGCGAGCAGGTCAGCGTCGTCGCTCATGCAGCGGTATCCTTAAGCGTAGAGCCAGGGCTGGGTCTGGCGTTGGGTGTTCTCGAACGCGGTAATGTCATCGGCAAAGCGCGCTAGCACGAGGTCGGTTTCATCCCAACCGTTTAGCAGGGCAAGCCGTCTTTCGGGCGGGATGGCAAAGGGGATGGACGACTGGCCCGCGACGGTAACGGTTTGCGCTTCAAGATCGACGGTGAAAGCGGTGCCAGCGGCGGCGGAAACGAGCAGTTGCGCGACTGTTTCAGGCGGTAAGATGATCGGGATCACGCCGTTGCGCAGGCAATTGTTGTGAAAAATCTCGCCCAAAGCAGGCGCGATGACGGCGCGTACGCCAAGGCCGTGGAGCGCCCAGACGGCCTGTTCGCGGCTTGAGCCGGAGCCGAAGTTTGCCCCCGCAACGATGACGGGGGGCGCGCGGAAGGGGTCGGTGTTGAGCACATAGCCTGCCACTTCACGCAATTCTCCATTGGCATCGGCATTATAGCGGCGATCATGGAAGGCGTGTTTGCCCAAGCCTTCGCGCATGGTGAGCAGCAGGAAACGCGCGGGGAAGATGATATCGGTATCGATGTTTTCTTCTGGCATAGCAGCGGCGGGGCCGGTGACGGTAGTAAAGCCGGTCATGCAACATACTCCCGCGCATCGGCAATGTGGCCTGCGATGGCGGCAGCGGCGGCCATCGCAGGGCTCATCAAGTGCGTGCGCCCGCCTGCGCCCTGACGGCCTTCGAAATTGCGGTTGCTGGTGGAGGCGCAGCGATCACCCGGTGCAAGGCGATCATCGTTCATGGCAACGCACATCGAACACCCGGCAAAGCGCCATTCGAAACCGGCGGCGGTGAAGATGCGGTCAAGCCCTTCGGCCTCGGCAGCGGCGCGGGTGGTGGCAGAGCCGGGGACGACGATGGCTTTGACGCCGGGGGCGACTTTGCGGTCCAGCGCGATGGCGGCGGCTGCGCGCAAATCCTCGATCCGGCCATTGGTGCATGATCCGATGAAGACGTGGCTGACCGGCGTTCCCAGCAGGGGTGCGCCGGGGGCAAGGCCCATATAGGCCAAGGCTTTTTCCGCCTCGCGCCGTTCGGACGGGTCGGCGATGTTTGCAGGGTCGGGCAAGTGCGCGGTGACCGGAAGGGTCTGGTTCGGGCTGGTGCCCCAACTGACTTGCGGGGCGATCTGCGCCAGATCGAGCGTGACCACTTTATCGTAATGCGCGCCTGCATCGGCGGGCAGGGTTCGCCAATATGCGCAGGCCGCATCGAACATGGCGTCCTTGGGGGCAAGGCGGCGGCCTTTGACAAAGGCGAAGGTGGTTTCATCGGGCGCGACAAGGCCGACGCGGCTGCCAGCCTCTATCGTCATGTTGCACAAGGTCATGCG
>JADYXV010000390.1 GCA_020853995.1 Novosphingobium sp. | reverse complement strand
GGTCGCGCTCATCGCCGTCGCACGAAAACTCCTCATCACCTGCAACGCCATCATCAGGACCCAAAAAACATGGCAAAGCACTTGACCACAAAGACAGTCGCTGAACTTGTTTCAGGGTCCATCTCTCGACACGCACCGCCCGTTCGAATGGAGAGATGGACCCCGGATCAGGTCCGGGGTGACGAGATTGGGATAACATATGCAGACCGAATAGCGGTCCCAGATGTTCAGTCCTTCGGCACAAAATCCAGCGAGGCGCTGTTCATGCAATAGCGCAGGCCGGTGGGCGCAGGTCCATCAGGGAAGACATGGCCAAGGTGACCGTCGCAACGCGCGCAACGCACTTCGGTGCGGACCATGCCATGGGCAGTATCGCGATGTTCATCGACGACATCGGCCTCTAGCGGCGCGTAGAAGCTGGGCCAGCCGGAACCGCTGTCATACTTGGTATCGGACGTGAACAAGGGCGCACCGCATCCGGCACAGGTGTAATCGCCTGCGGCCTTGTTCTTTTCATAAGCGCCGGTGAAAGCGCGCTCGGTCCCGCCCTGGCGCAACACGTGGTATTGCTCGGGCGTCAGGCGCTCACGCCATTCGGCTTCTGACAAATTGAGTTTATCGGACATTGGGGGATCTCCTTTGGCAGGCATATGGGGGTCCGCCCTGCCCTGCTCAATGCCGCCTGCTTTAATAGTGCTTTTTCTCGTCCGGTTTGGCCAATTCATAGCAATGGGCGATTTCGTACTTGTCGATGCCGCCTTTGCCATCACCCGCTTCTGTTACCAGCGCATCGCGCGCTTGCGCCAGTGCACGGTCGGCAGCATCGCCGGTCTGGCCTTGCGCCAGCAACGCCTCACGCTCACGCGCCGCCAGCACGGACGCCAGCGTTTTAAGGTCGCGCGCCGCTGCGCTCAGGCCTTCGCGGGCGTAAAGTTCGTCATAGGCCAGCGCCATGATGGCGGCGCATTGCCGCAAGCCCGGTTTGGTCAGTGGCGGGACGGTGGCATCAAGCTGCGCAAGGCATGGCTTTGCCAGCGCCGCCAAGGCCGCATCAGGATCGGCTGCGGTCTGCAATGCCCGCACGTCGGCGGCGATCAGGTCGCGCACCGTGATCCGGTCAAGCGCGGCACCTTGCATCACGGCCACCCCGGCATCGATGAAGTAGCGTTTGCCGCGCACGGATAGCGACGGCCATCCGGCAAGGGATTCGCCATTCGCCTGTGTCGTTGCGACAATCGCAAACGCCGCCCCGCAGCGCAACATGGCGCGGTGATCATCGGTCAGGCGCGATAAATCCGGCAGCACCGGTGCAGCGCTTTGCGCCAGTGCCGCCGGAGTGAGTGCAAAAAGCGATAGGGCCGTCAGAATATGCATGGGCGCTGTGGTAACGCCAAAAAGAAGCCACGAACAGACGCGCTGTTCGTGGCCCTTGCAGGTTGGCTGGCCAGACAGGGTGCGTGTCCGGCCAGCGCTGGAGTTCAACTTAATCCGCCGCTGATTCATTGCAACGGGCAAGGTCCGGCGCGGCCAGTTCCCCTTGCGGTGTGGCAAAGCGCGTGACCGGCCCCACCTTTTGCACCAGCCGCGCGCACACCATCACCGGGCGCGATGTGTCACGCGGGGCCGTGCAATCAGCGCCCTCGCACTTCCACAGCACGCCTTTCTGGATAACCTTTTGCGCGCCATCCATCGGGCGGGTCAGCGTGGCGGAATAGAACGGGCCATTGGCTGCCCATACCGGCGCAGCCGTGGTGGCAAAGCTTGCGCCAGCCCCGATCAAGGCCAGCGCGGCGGGAAGCAGCTTGCGGTAAGTGTCTGTGCTGTTTGTAAAAATCATGGTTGTTCCCCTGAACTTGTCCCTCTGGGGCTTCGGAAACAAAGGCAGGCTTGGAGAGGATGCTATTTCCGTTGCGAATCGCTACTTATCTATGTAGGTTGCAGGTTGCAACTAGAAACTTATAAAGGTTCTGCGCATGTGTTATGTCAACTAAACCATGGAAAAGCTCCGCGAACCGCTGCACGAAATCGCCCAATGTGGTCTGCCCCTCGCTCTTGAAGCGATGGGCGAACGCTGGTCGTTCATGATCCTGCGCGCAGCCTTCAACGGCGTGCGCCATTTTGAGGATTTCCTCGAAGCGCTTGGCATCGCCCGCAACATCCTGTCCAATCGCCTGTCCCGCCTGGTCGAGGTCGGCATTCTGAAGCGCGAACATTGCGCCGATGATCGCCGGCGCATCGAATATCGCCTGACGCCCAAGGGCCTGGACTTGTTGCCCGCCATGCTTGCCCTGCGCCAATGGGGTGAAAAGTGGCAACTGGGCGTTCCGGCCAACCCTGTGCTGTGCGACGCGCGCGACGGCTTGCCCATCGCCACCATCGGCATTCACGCCCAGGATGGCCGCATCCTTTCACCCGAAGGCCTGATGTGGCGCGACCGTGCCGAACTGGAAGCCGCACAAGCCCCGGCCAGATTGCACGACGCCGGGTAAGTTTCGAAAAGGCGGGGCCACCGGCTTCCCGATGGCCCCTTGAGGTTGGCCCGAACGGGGGACTGGTCCGCCGGACTTAGCGATAAGTCGTGCGGCTCAGCGTGTCGCAAGCGCCGTCGGCTTGATGTTCGACTTGGCACGGCGGGCGTCAGCCAGCGCCTTGGCAAAGCACGCGCGGCCTGCCTCGGCTTCGGCTGCCGAAGTATCCTTGCGGTTCAGGTCACACACGGCCTTTGCTGCTGTCTTAAGGCGCGCGTCGAGCTTGGCCTGGCCGGCTTGCGTCG
>JADYXV010000389.1 GCA_020853995.1 Novosphingobium sp. | reverse complement strand
GCCTCACTCGCCATACCTCATCCCGGGCCAAGCCCGGGGTGACGGCAACAATAAATAGATACGGCGATTCAGCGTGTGGTCGGGCGGCGCGGGTCGGTCCAGTTGAAAGTCTTGTCGTCAACCGCGATGCCGTACTGGTGGCCCGACAGGCGGATCGTCGTGCGCTTGTTCTGCGAATCGAGCGCGACCCACGAATCGAGTTGCAGGCCGCCGGGAGCCGCGCCGTTGCGCACGAAGATCATCGTGATCGTGCCATATTCGGGATGCTTGGGATCGCGCACTTGCAGGCTGATCACGTTGCTGTCTGCCGTCGGCAGCAGCTTGGCGAAACGCGCAACGTCTTTGCTGGGGTTCAACAAAGCACCCAGCGGGCTGTTGCCGATGGGCCAGCGCTGCACCTGGCGGACCTGATAATCGATCATGGTCAGCGCCTTGCCATCGCCCACGATCAGCAGGGGCACGCCCTTTTGGTACTGGAAGCGGATTTTGCCGGGGCGCTTCATCGTCAACACGCCAGCGGTATTCTGACCCGACCGGTCGGTCTGGACGAAGTTGGCTTTCAGCGTTGAAATGCCGCGCAAAGCGGCCACCGCACGGTCAATTTCAGGGGAGGTTGCTTGTGCCGATACAGCCGCAGGCGCAATGACAGCGCCCGCTGTGCCGAGGACAAGCGAAAGGGCCACCAAAGGGCGGCCCATTTTGCGGAATGTGGTCAAAATCATGTTCATCGCCGTTCCTTGCAGTGTCGGCGTTGAACTCGCCGTGAACCGCCGGGTTCCTGAATGGAATGGCGGTTCAGACGGGAAAGGGCGCAAAAGCGCGCTTACTTGATCTTGGCTTCCTTGAACTCGACATGCTTGCGCACGACGGGATCGTATTTGCGGAAGGTCATCTTCTCGGTCGTGTTCCGGGGATTCTTCTTGGTTACGTAGAAGAAGCCGGTGTCTGCGGTCGAGACCAGACGGATCTTGACGGTGGTTGGCTTTGCCATTGCTCTATCCTGAACTTTTCGCGCGCGATTCTGAAACGAATAGGGCGGCGCGTCGCCACGCCGCCGTCATGTGGGCGGGCAGTTGGTGTAGAATCAGGGCAAAGTCAAGCGCGCTGTCATGCAAAGCGTCATTTGCCCGCACCGGTTTTGCATGATATTGGTTGCATTGGAAACCATATCAAGCGAACAAACTTGTGCCCTTCGATTACACCTGCCTGCCTGACATGCCCGAAGGCGTTTATACCGCACCGTTGCGCCGTCCCGATCATGTTGGCGAGGATTGGCTTGAGCCTGCGCAGACCTGCTATAGCGGCGAAGAGCATGCGATCTGGGACGCGCTATATGCCCGCCAACTGGACGTGTTGCCGGGAAGGGCTTGCACCGCCTTTCTGCAAGGGCTGGAGCGGCTTGATCTGGGGCGGGGCGGGGTGCCCGACTTTGCACGGCTATCGTCTGCGCTGGACGCGCTGACAGGCTGGAGCGTTGTGCCGGTGCCGATGCTGATCCCGGATCACGTATTTTTCTGGCACCTTGCCAACCGCCGGTTCCCTGCGGGCAATTTCATCCGCACGCGTGACAGCTTTGATTATGTGCAAGAACCCGATGTGTTCCATGATGTGTTCGGCCACGTTCCGATGCTTACGGACCCGACATATGCCGATTACATGCAGGAATATGGCCGCGCCGGATGGAAGGCGATGCAGCACAACCGGTTAAAGGCGCTGGGCGCGCTTTACTGGTACACGGTGGAGTTCGGGCTGGTGCAGGAGGCGGGCGCAGTGCGCGCGTATGGTGCGGGTATCCTGTCCGGCCCGCGCGAGGCGGTGTTTGCGCTGGAGGCCGGGTCGCCCAACCGGATCATGCTCAATGTCGATCGGGTGATGCGGACGGATTACGTGATCGATGATCTGCAACCCACTTACTTTGTCGTGGAGAGCTTTTCCGACCTTTTTCACCAGACCGTGGAGCGCGATTTTGACCGGCTTTATCGTGCACTGGGGCCGGGGTTCACTTATGCCAATACGGCGGTCATTGATGTGGATGATGCGCTGCATCGCGGGACGCTGGAATACCATCTGCGCGGCGGGCGGGGTTCGCAGGCAGAGCCGGTATAGACGCAAAAAACCCGGCACTGCACGGCGCAGGCCGGGCCTTTTCGGTTGCCGGACCGTAGCGGTTGCCCGTTCGGTCCCAACCGGATGGCGTCAGGCGATTAGCCCGGAATCTTGTCGGCTTTGTCTTCCATAGCGTCTGCCTTGGCTTCGCCGGCATCACGCACGGCCTCAGCCTTGTTTTCCATCGCGTCTTCCGAAGCGCCGCCCATCATGTCGGCCTGGTCTTCCATAGCATCAGCAGTTGCTTCGGTGGAAGCGCGCACTTCGCCAGCCTGATCTTCAGCGGCATTTTCCTTGGCGCTATCGCATGCGGAAAGGCCAAGGCCCATTGCAACGACCGAAGCCATCATCGCGCTTTTGAATATTGGTTTCATGGTAGTCCCCTTCTTGATAATTTGTTTTGGCGTGGTGAGGGCGATCCTTGCGGACCGCCCTCAATGTAATGTTGAAGCAATGTCAGCCGGAATTAACGGACCGACCCGCGACGAACGAGGTTGACGATCGCAAGCAGGATCAGCGCGCCCAGGAATGACACGATCAGCGTTGGCGCAGAGATACCGTTGGTGATGCTGCCGCCGCCTACGAGAGGTGCAAGCAGGAAACCGCCGAGCATGGCACCGACGATGCCGACCACGATATTGAGGAAGATGCCCTGCTGGCCATCTGTGCGCATTACGATGCTTGCGAGCCAGCCGAGAATGCCGCCTACGATAAGAAGAATGATTAGGCTCATTTGGATAACCCCTTGAAGTACTGTCTGTCTGGTCAATCCCGGACACGGCACTTTGTTCCGCAAAAGCGGTGGGGCGTTTTTCAGAATTTGGAATTCAGGGCGGAATTACCGCAGCGAAAGCCAGATAATCGCGGCGGCTCCGGCCACGATCCGGTACCATGCAAAGGGCTTGAATCCCGAACGGCTGACGTAAGCCACGAACAAGCGGATGACCGCCAGTGCCACAACGAATGACACGACAAAGCCAACCGCGATTTCGCTCCAGCCAACGCCCAGCGTGCCGGCCATCACAGCCTCGCGGTTGTCGATCAGTTCCAGCGTGGTTGCGCCCAGCATTGTCGGACTGGCCAGAAAGAAGCTGAATTCAGCCGCCGTCCGCCGTTCAATCCCCATCGCCAGTGCGCCCATGATGGTTGCGCCCGAACGGCTGACGCCGGGGATCATCGAAACGCATTGGGCAAGGCCAACGCCCAGCGCCTGTCGCAAAGGCAATTGCCCGATGCCGGTCAACTCGCCCGTTTTCGCATGCTTTTCAATCACAAGGATCGCCACGCCGCCGATGACCAGCGCCCAGCACACGATCATCGGGCTGCCAAGCATCATGTCGATCTGGTCTTTGAGCAAAAGCCCAAGGATGGCCGAAGGGATGAAGGCGGCCAGCAAGTTGCGCAGGAAGCGCAAGCTGATCGGTTCAAGCCGCATAAGGCCCATGCCCACGGCCCAGAACGTGCGCCAGTATTGCACGACGACCGCAAGGATCGCGCCCAGCTGGATCACCACATTGAACATGGCCCACTGGTGCGGGTCATAGCCGAACAGTTCGGTCGCCAGAATCAGGTGGCCGGTCGATGACACCGGCAGAAACTCGGTAAGCCCCTCGACAATGCCGAGCAGAATGGCGGTGACGATCGTATCCATGGGCTTCCCTGTTCCGGCAGGCTGGCCTTAAGCCGCGATGCCTTCGAACTGCAATTTGGCAAGGCGCGCGTAAAGGCCGTCGGCGGCAGACAGGCTGGTGTGGGTGCCTTGTTCGACAATACGCCCGCCATCCATCACGATGATCCGGTCTGCCGCACGGATCGTGGCGAGACGGTGCGCGATTACCAAAGTGGTGCGGTCTTTCATCAACCGGTCCAGCGCTTCCTGCACCAGCCGTTCGCTTTCGGCATCCAGCGCGCTGGTGGCTTCATCGAGCAGCAGGATCGGTGATTTGCGCAGCACCGCGCGGGCAATGGCGATGCGCTGGCGCTGGCCGCCGGAAAGGCGCGCGCCATCTTCGCCAAGGAACGTGTCGAGGCCTTGGGGAAGATCGCGCAGGAAGGTTTCGGCGTTGGCCGTGCGGGCCGCTTCCCAGATTTCCTCGTCGCTGGCGGACCAATTGCCATAGCGCAGATTATCACGCGCCGAGGCGGCAAACAGCGTGGCATCCTGCGGCACCAAGGCGCTGCGGGCGCGCACTTCGGCGGGATCAGCGCTGGTCAAAGGCACGCCATCAATGCGCACCATGCCGCCATGCGGATCGTAGAAACGCTGGGCGAGCAGGAACAGGGTCGATTTGCCCGCGCCCGATGGGCCGACGATAGCAACCGTCTCGCCGGGTTCAACTGTCAGCGAGAAATCATCCAGCGCCAGCACTTCGGGGCGCGAAGGGTAGCGGAAGGCGACGTTTTGGAATGCGATCTGGCCGCGCGGTGGTACTGGCAGTGCAGTGGGGCGGGCAGGGGGCGCAATGTCCGGTTCTTCGCGGAGCAGTTCGTTCAACCGTCCGGCGGCACCTGCACCGCGCAGAAGGTCGCCATAGACTTCGGACAGGCTGCCAGCCGCGCCTGCCACAAGCCCTGCGGTGATGACGATGGCAAAGATTGTGCCGCCGCTGATCGTGCCTTGCGCCACGCCCAGCGCGCCTTCCCACACCAGCATGGTGATCCCGCCGAAGATCAGCAGGATAACGATGGCCGTCATCCCGGCTCGCAGCGATATGCGGCGCAGGGCGGTTTCAAAGGTGGCTTCGACTTTCTCGGCAAAGCGGCCCAGTTCGCGCTGTTCTTGTCCGAAAGCCTGCACGATCTTCATCGCGCCCAGCACTTCGGCCACGATCACGCCGATTCCGGCGACGCGATCCTGGCTTGACCGCGAAACATTGCGTACCCGCCGCCCGATGACGACGATGGGCAGGACGACCAGCGGAATGCCGACCAGCAGGATCGCGGTCAGCTTTGGTGCCAGATAGAACAGATAGATCAGGCCGCCGATGGCCGTGATCGTGTTGCGCAGGGCAACCGATACGGTGGTGCCGACAACCTGTTCGATGATCGCGGTGTCCGAGGTCATCCGTGAGGAGATTTCCTTCGGGCTGTTGCTTTCGAAGAACGAGGGCGGCAGGCGGAGCAGATTGCCCTGCACGCGAAGGCGGATATCCGCGACCACGCGTTCGCCCAGCCACGATACGAAATAGAAGCGGCATGCTGTGCCGATGGCCAGCACGAGGACAATGAGAAGCAGATACTGGAACCAGCGACCAAGCTCATCGACATTGGCCCCGGCGGCAAAGCCTTTGTCGATGATGAGCCGGAAACCGGCAGGAATCGCCAGCGTTGCCCCGGATGTGACCAGCAGTGCGCCTGAAGCGGCAGCAAGCCGTCCGGGGTATTTGATCGCCTCACGCCAGATCATGCGCAAGGGGCCTAATGTCCGCGCGCGGGCGGGTTCGGCTGGCTTGAGTTCCTCGTCCATGACGCCCGCCTAGCCTATGGCGCGCGATGCCGAAAGGGGGCGGATGGCGCAGAATGAAATTGTTGCGTTGCACAATCAGGCGAATCGCGGCAGTCTGCGACTACGAGTCTTGGCTGGCGGTTGTTCGTCGCGCCCGGCAACAAAACAAAAAAGGTGTTCGCAGTGCTATACAAAGCTTACGAAATACAGCGTTCGCTGATGAACGCGAGCAGTGCAATGGCTTCGATGGCAGCAGATATGCTGAACCATGAAAGCAACCCCTGGGCCGGCATTGGCCCGTCGCAGATGATGGCCAACGCGCTTGATGTGTTTGCCCATGCTGCCGCGCCGCGCGGAAAGCCAGCTTTCGGGCTGCGCGTGATCCATGTTGATGGTGCAGCGCACGCGGTGAAGGAAACGACCGTCATCACCCGCCCGTTCGGCGATCTGAAGATGTTTACCCATGATGGCCTGCCCAAAGATGCGCCGCGCCTGCTGCTGGTTGCGCCGATGAGCGGGCACTATGCAACGCTGCTGCGCGGCACGGTTGAGCGCATGCTGGAACGTTGCGTGGTTTACATCACCGATTGGGCTGATGCGAAGTATGTGCCGATGGCCGAGGGCATCTTCGACCTTGACGATTACATCGATTATCTGACCGGTTTCCTCGAACATATCGGTCCCGGCGCACATATGATGGCAGTTTGCCAGCCATCGGTCCCGGCACTGGCGGCAACGGCAATCATGAGCGCAGACAAGCATCCATGTCGCCCGGTTACCCTGACCATGATGGGCGGACCGATCGATACGCGCGAAAGCCCGACGGCAGTGAACGATCATGCGGTGACCAAGCCGCACGTGTGGTTCAAGCACAACGTGATCACCACCGTACCGGCAAACTATCCCGGTGAAGGCCGCCGCGTGTATCCCGGCTTCGTCCAGCTTGCCAGCTTCATGTCGATGAATCTGGGCAGCCACATGATGAGCCATTACAAGCTGTACCAGCATCTTATGCAGGGTGCTGATGACAATGCCGATGCGACCAAGACGTTCTACGATGAATATCGCGCTGTCTGCGATCTTCCGGCAGAATTTTATCTGCAAACGGTCGATCTAGTGTTCCAGCGCCACGCATTGCCCAAGGGCGAAATGCTTCATCGCGGCAAGGCGGTTGATCTGAACGCCATCACCGATACGGCAATTCTGTGCATTGAAGGCGAGCGCGACGATATTTCGGGCATCGGCCAGACCAAGGCTGCACTGAAAGTGACGCCGAACCTTGGCGATGACATGAAGCAGTATTTTCTCGCTCCCGAAGTCGGCCATTACGGCATCTTCAATGGTTCGCGCTGGCGCAATGCGATTGCCCCGGTGGTAGACCAGTGGATTGCCAAGTTCGAAAAGAAAGCCAAGGGCCGCAAGCTGACAGCCGTGGCCTGAAGACCTACTGACACATCACCGAATCGGGCCGGTTGGACTTAGGGTCCGACTGGCCCTTTTCTTTGCGCATCTGCAATTCGCGCTGCGGACGGGCAGGTGCCGATAGGAAATTGGGAAATTCCGTGCCGATATTGAACAATGCATTATCTTGCGGAGACTTTTTGGTGCTGAATATGGCCTGCGCAATAAAGTGAAAAAATCCGGACATTCGTGGTTCGACTGGCTTTGGCAGTTCCAGTCCCATGATGATGGATCAACCAAAAGCGTGCGGCGATACCCGCGCAACGGCCACTCTGCCGCTGATTCCGCGCATCAGCGTGGTACTGCCGGTTCATAATGGCGAGGCTTATCTCGATCTGGCTATCGCATCGATCCTCGGCCAGACATTTACCGACCTTGAGCTGATCTGCGTCGATGATGGCTCCACGGATTCAACTCCGCAGATACTTGACCGGTATGCCGCCGCAGACCCGCGGGTGCGCGTCATTACCAATCGCCCCAATCGGGGATTGCCAGGCGCCCTTAACGTCGGCTTTGCGGCGGCACGTGGCGCGCTGCATTGCTGGACGTCGGATGACAACATTGCTCGCCCACATATGCTTGAACGGCTTGCAGCGGCGTTGGATGACCACCCTGAAGCCGCCATTGCGCATGCCAATTACAGCGTGATCGATGATCATGGCGCGGTAACCGGTTATCAGAAAGTTGGTCCGGCCAGTGAAATACTGTTCGGGAACCGGATTGGCGCGGCATTTCTGTATCGGGCAGAAGTCACGCGCAGGCTGGATGGTTATGACGAACTGCTGTTCGGGGTCGAAGATTATGACTTCTGGCTACGCGCGGCGCGCAGTTTCACATTCGTCACGCTTGATGAGGATCTCTATCTCTATCGCCGTCACGGTGCCAGCCTGACCGATCGCCGTGCCCGGGCAATCCATCGGCTTTGTGCCCGGATCATTTTGCGCGAACTCGCGCTGGTTGATGATCCGGCGTTGCATGCAAAAGTACTGCTCGCTCACGGCTTGGCCAGCCGGGTCGATCCCCGCCTTGGCATGTTGCTGAAAGCGCTTATACTTTCGCCGTCCACGGCTTTAATGCGCCTTCCCGCCATTGTCCGCCATCTGGCCGCGCACCTGCGGCGGCATTGCCTGTACGGCACAATTTAGAGCCGCCAAGCCAGAAGCTGGGCCTACCTCGCTCGCGAAGAAGTTAAGGATCGGTAGCGATGTTCTGAAACTTCTTTGGAATTTCTGATGCTTACATAAGTCCTCATTGCTCAGGAGGGCGGAATGAAGACGCGTGCTTTGATTGCAGCTTCGACGCTGTGTGTTTTTGCGGTTGGTGCTTTTGCAGCCACCTTGCCAACGACTGGTTCTACCAAAGCCTCTGCCAAATCGGTCACGAAGGTCGAAAAGAAGGTTGTGAAAGCCGCCCCGGTCGTGACGTTGCCCAAGCCCCCGGCCAAAGCAGTCACACCGGTAGCGCAACCAACGCCCGCGCCATCAGCCACGTCCGGTGCAACCGTAACCGCTGTGCGGCTGGCGACATTGCCGCCGCTGGATCTATCGAACATGCGGCTGTGGAATTATGCGGGCAACTGGCATGCCTCCGAATGGGCCAATGCGATGAGCTTTACCCCGTGGCGGTACAACCGCGTTACCAGGGCGACGAATGGCGACGTCAACTTCACATTGGACGCCGCTGCGGCGCCCGAACTGAAGGCAGAGGCAGGCATTCGTGCCGCCAAGGACGGGTTGTGGGAAGCAATCGTCACTTTGCCGAAGCTGCGGGACGGCCTCGTGGTTGCGCCCCTCTGGCTTTACAACAATTCCACGCGGGACGAAATCGACTTCGAATATGCCGGCCGCAAGGGGCTGGACGTGACAGTGCATAAATATGTCAACGGGTTGCACGTGTCCAAGACCCAACGTTTGTTCGCAGGCGTTGACATGTCGGGCCAGCGCAAACGGTTCGGCATTCAGGTGTCGCAAAGTTCGGGGACGATCAAGATGTACCTCGACGGTGTACTGGTCCACACCTTTGACAAGAACACGATGGGCTTTTTCCCGACATCAGACATGCGGCCGATCATCTCGATGTGGCCCGCGCGGTCGGATTGGGGCAACTTTGTGGATTGGGTTGGCAAATGGACCCCGCTGAAATCCAACGAGAAACTGGTCATGGTCGCACACGGCTATGGCTATACCGCCCCCTGATTCCAGTTCTGGCCCTGCCTGTCCGTCGCTGGCGGAGTGGCGGGGCCGTGCTTCAGTATCGCGCGTCGTCTTGCATTCGCCGTCGAAAAACGGGTGCGATCAGATAAAGAACTGGGCGATCCAGTCGCAGACCAATGCCGGTTTGTCCTCACCCTCGATCTCGACGGTGACTTCCATCGTCTGCTGCCATTGGCCCGGCCGCTTTTCTTCCATTTCCAGCAGCTTGAACATGCCACGGATGCGCTTTCCGACACGCACCGGCGCAAGAAAGCGCGTGCGGTTGCTGCCATAATTCACGCCCATCTTGATGTCCGCCACTTTCGGACAGTCGCTTTCCTCGATCATTAAAGAAAGCAATGAGAGCGTCAGGAATCCGTGTGCAATCGTCCCCCCGAACGGGGTCAGCTTTGCGCGTTCAGGATCGACGTGGATGAATTGGAAATCACCGGTGGCCTGTGCAAAGGCGTTCACCCGTTCCTGTGTAATTTCAATCCATCGAGAGGTGCCGATGATGGTGCCAACCATGGCTGCGACATCTTTGGCGGCAACGGAGTTCGACATGGCTATGCGCAACTTCTGACAAGGGAGCGCTCCTACCTTGGCGGCAAGCCCATTACAGCGCAAGCATGTTCAGGCTAACATTATCCGGCTACAGTGCGCCGGGGCACAGCCGCCGGTTGCGCGGCCGACTTCTTCAGGAATGGCTCAGGTGTGGCGGTGGTTACGCGCTTGATATAGCCCCACAATCCGCATTGCAGGCCGACCAGCATGTAACAGAACGGCTGGAACGCGATGCCGACGAAAGTTGAACCCACAAGGTAAATGATCTGCGCTTGTTGCAGCGCTTCGGCCAAAGGGGATACCCAGCGGAACTCTTCGGACGTTTCCTTGCGATAGCGGCGGCGCAGGACTTCCATTTGCCACACCCCCAGCAAATGCAGCGCGAGCCAGATTACAAGGCCGGGATAGCCCTGTTCGCCCAACATTTCGAAATAGCTGGAATGGTATGCCCGCGCCTGATCGACGACGGGTTTGTATTCCAGTGCCGTATTGTTGTCGCCAGCCGATTTGGCCTCGACCGTATTGTATTCGATGCGGTTCTGCCGATAGGCATCAAAGCCGCCGCCGAACGGGCGGTTTTCGACAAATTCGAGCGTCCAGCGCCACACAGCCACGCGGGTTGATGCGGATTGATCGGACTGGTGATTGTTGATCGTGCTCATCCGCGCGACAAAGTCTGCGGGCAGTAGCGGGATCGATACCAGCGCCCCTGCCGCCATCAGCGACACAATCAGGACGCGCCGTTTTGCCGTGCGCAGAACAAGCACTGCCAGAACTGCAACGCAGACCAGACCGGTCCGGGCACCTGTGCCGATGGGCATAAGGGCACAGGCAAAGCACAGTGCCCAGGCAAATGCCGTCACGCGCCATTCGGGCGGAAAGATTGTGCCGAACCGCGAGGCCCACAGTGCCAGCGGGATTACCGCGATGGCCACTGCCGATATGATCGAGCTTTCGTAAAGGCCGGTATTGTTGTCCACCAGCAGGCGCAATTCGCCATAGCCGCCGCCGCCGGTCAGCGTTTTTATACCACCGCCGATTACGATGACACCAACCGAAAGCACCATGATCAGGGTCAGTGCTTCGATACGCAGCCGGGTGCGCAAAGTCAGCGGCAGGAACAGCGCAAACAGCAGCGCCTTCCACACCCACGCCCACTTTTCGCCAGCCTCCAGCGGGAAATCAGCCGTTTGCGTGGTCAGACCGCAATAGACGAGCAAGAGCAGCAGCAGGAACTGGCGAAGCGAGAACCGGGTGCCGCTTTTGTCATCAGCCACGAACCACGCGCCGAACGCGCACAGGAATGCGATCAACGATACCGGAATATGGCTGAGGATACCCCAGCTGACTTTCTGCGGCGAGACGATGTCTATGTAAGTATAGGCCAGCACGAAGATGAACGGCTTGCGAAAGCCGGCTCCGATAAAGGCCAGCACGCAGCTGAGCAGAAACAGATCAAGCATTGCGTCCGCCCTGATCGTCAGGCCCGCGTTTTTCCCGGAAGCCTTGTTTGCGGCGGGGCAGCGAGGGATCGTCGTCGAGATCCGCGCGGCGCAACAACCGCCAGACGGCAATGGCCATCAGCAGGTGTGGCACAAAAAGCGTGAACTTGTCGATCATGGCTGCCTCCTCGCTAAAGCATTGAGGTTGACGCGGCGTTAAGCCTTGTTGTGCCAGTAATAGTGGCCATGAACCGCGTACTTCATGTCCTTGACCATTCGCTGCCGCTACAAAGCGGCTATACATTCCGCACACGCGCGATCCTGAAAGCCCAGCAAACGATGGGCATCGAAGTGCGCGCGGTTACCGGTCTGCGCCAGGAAGGGCCAGCGACCGGCGCGCTTTCCGATATGGTCGACGGGTTGCAATTCTATCGCACGCCCGGCGTCGCCCAAGGCCTGCCGCTCTTGCGCGAATGGGGTGAGGTTTCAGCACTGGCAGAACGCATCGTCGAAATTGCGCGCGAATGGCAGCCTGATGTTCTGCACGCCCATTCGCCGTCGCTATGCGGAATGGCTGCGGTCCGGGCAGGGCGGCGGCTTGGCATTCCGGTGGTCTATGAAATCCGTGCATTCTGGGAAGATGCAGCCGCTGGCAATGGTACGGGCCGCGAAGGCAGCGCCAAATATTGGCTGACGCGCGTTCTGGAAAACGATGTTGTCAGCGGCGCGGACAGGGTTGTGACCATCTGCGAAGGGCTGCGCCATGATCTGATTGCACGCGGCTTTGCGCCCGATAAAATCTCGATCATGCCCAATGGCGTCGATCTTGATCTGTTTGGCGATCCATTGCCGCGCGATCAGGCATTGGCCCAAGAACTGGCGCTTGGGGATGGACCTGTGATCGGCTTCCTCGGCAGCTTTTACCCCTATGAAGGCCTTGATGATCTGATCGCAGCGATGCCGACGATTGTGGCAAAAGTGCCGGGCGCACGCTTGCTGATGGTGGGTGGCGGCCCGGCCGAAGCGGCATTGCGCGCGCAGGCCGAAGCATCCCCAGCGGCAGAGGCAATCCGCTTTGTCGGCCGTGTGCCCCATACCCAGGTTGACCGGTATTATTCTCTCGTCGACGTGGTGTGCTATCCGCGCAAAGCCATGCGGCTGACCGAACTGGTCACGCCGCTAAAGCCGCTGGAAGCGATGGCACAAGGCAAGCTTGTGGCGGCATCAGACGTTGGCGGCCACCGCGAGCTGATCCGCGACAGCGTGACCGGCACCCTGTTCCCTGCAGATAATCCGGCAGGCTTGGCAGCCGCGATGGCGCAAGTGCTGACGGCACAAGCCGACTGGCCAGAGCAGCGCATCCGCGCCCGCCAGTGGGTGGGGCAGCATCATGACTGGGCCGCGAATGTCAGACGTTATCAAGTCGTTTACCAAGCCCTGATACCACATTTCAAAATGGAGGCTGCGGCGGCGTAAATCGTCGAGCCACTTGAATGCCAAGCTGTTCCGCAATTTTGAAAGACAGGATGCACCGCCCGTGACTGCGACAAAGCGCAAGCCCAAGCCCATCACTGCGAACCCGCTGTTTCCGCTCGTAACCGCCTTGTGGTTTGCGACGCTTCTGGGATTGGGCAGCTTTGCCACTGCACCCGCGCTGCTTGAAGGGCCGGTTCTGACGCTGGGGATTCCGGCTTGGATTCCTGCCGCCGCGCCGCCGCTTGGGTTCACGACACGGATCATCTTTGCCGTTGCCATGTTGGGCGTTGGTGCTGTTTTCGGATATGCTGTGGGCCGGTTCCTTGGCCGTGAAAAAGGTGAGTCGCCTGAACGGATGCGCGGTCCTGGCAAAAAAGCTGGTGCGGATGCAACTGCGGCACGCCAACCGATCAATGCAACAAAGGACCTTGGCGCACCGCTGGATGCCCCCTTTACCGAAGAGACCAATCAGCGCCGTCGTTCCTTGACGCAGATCGAAGAACCGGCTGCCATAGAAGCGCCAGTTTTCCTGGCCCCGCCAATCGAACAAGCCCCTGTTCTTGAAGAAAGGCAGGATTTCCAGCTTTCTCCTGCCCAAACCCCGCATCGGGCCGAGGCCAAGGCCGTCGATCCGCTTGGGCTGGATTTGTTTTTGGAAGAAGCCAGCGCCATTGAACCTGCGCCTTTGATGACTTCGCAGCCCGCGTTCGCCGCTCCACGCCAGGAGTTTGAGCAGGCCGACGAATTTGCCCCGTTCAATGCGTTGGAAGCCGAACCGGATGTCGAAGCCGAAGCCGGTGCGTACCGTGAGACTGAGGCGCAGCAAGCGGCTGAAGAGCCTGCACTGGCTGCACCAGACCAGGTCCGGCAGGCATTCGTCCAACCTGCACCTGTACCGCCAGCGCCGTTCCTTCAGGCCCGCACGGTTGATGCCACGCCGATTGATGGCGCTCCGCTGGAGAGCCTGGGGTTGGTCCAGCTTGTCGAACGCCTCGCTTTGGCGATTTCACGCCGCGAGGTGCGCCCGGAGCGGATTGAACATACGCAACCCAAAGCGCCCGAACTTGTTGCATCAGCCCCGGTGATGGTGCCCGCAATGGCGCGGTTCGAAACATCGTCGGACGCTGTGCTGCAATCCGAAATCCCCGACGCGGATGGTCCGGTGGAGCTTGTTGAGGAAAGCGCCCCCATTCCTGCGGCCTACGCGCCCGAAGAGCCTGAGCGCGTTGTACAATTGCGCCCAGCCATCCTCCAGCCGCTCCAATCGTTCGATGAAATTGAAGCGGACGGGGACGAATTGGGTGACGAGCAGGAGCCGGACGCCGGTCTGGAGCGCTTCTTGCGCATGTCACCCCTGCTGGCGCGCAAGTCTGACCAGATTGCAGAAGCTTTCGGAGTCACCAATGACGGGGCACCTGAACCCGAAGTTGCCGAGGATTGCTATCCTTCGCTGCTGGACATGGCGCCCGTTGTTCAACGGCGCGAGCCGCTGCGCATCGATGACAGCATGTATGATGAAGAAGCCGCGATCGAACATGCTGTCGTTTTTCCGGGCCAGGAAGCGCCCTGGCCTGTTGAAGCCGCAAGGGCCGCAGCGATGCCTACTACGCCAATTCCTGCACTTCCGGCACAGACAGGTGTCGCTACATCGCGTCCGTTCGAACGGCCTTCGGTTGTGCCGGTACCCGGCTCGCCATTGGCATCACCGGGCCGTGCGGCACCTTCGATACAAGCCTCGTCCGCGCAAGAAGCTGGTCCTGCAACCCAGCCTTTTGCCCAGCCGTTTGGGCAATCGGCGGTTCAACCTCAAGCTCAAGCCCCCGCAATGCCTGATGCCGAAGAGGCAGACCGTGCTTTGCGTGCGGCGCTGGAAACGCTGCAACGGATGACTGCGCGGGGCTGATTTGCTGATTATGCTTCGGGAGTGACGGGCTCTGCATTCACGCATCGTTCGCACAAGCCGCCGATCCTCACCTTTTGGTGACTTTCTGCCGCAAAAGCGCCGAAATTCGGCCCTTTCTGCCGTATCGCAACCGTATTTCCGGACTTAACCACGCGCTTGCCCTTGCAGCGCAGTTGCAAAATAACTTTCCTGCAGTCATGGGGGTCCTCCGCGCAACTTTCGTCGCCTTTCGGGCGTCGTGATTCGCGCGTCACTCCTCTTTTTGGATGTAGGACAAACTTCGAAATGGGATTTCCGCCGGTTCAGGGCCTATACGATCCACGTAATGAACATGACGCCTGTGGCGTGGGCTTTGTCGCCCATATCAAAGGCCGAAAAAGTCATTCCATTGTTGATCAGGCACTGGAAATTCTGCGCAATCTTGACCATCGCGGCGCGGTGGGCGCTGATCCGTTGCTGGGCGATGGCGCGGGCATCCTGATCCAGATTCCGGACCTGTTGTTCCGCAAATGGGCAACATCCGAAGGCAAGGAACTGCCGCAGCCGGGCGATTACGCCGTGGCCATGTGTTTCCTGCCGCAGGACGAAGCCGCACGGCTATTTGTCACCGAATTTTTCGAAAAGTTCATCGCCAAGGAAGGTCAGGAACTGATCGGCTGGCGCGATGTGCCCGTGACAATGGACGGCTTGGGCAAAGCTGTGGTCGAGTCCATGCCGGTCATCCGCCAGTGTTTCATCAAGCGCGGGCCGAACACGCCGGATCAGGCCGCGTTCG
>JADYXV010000388.1 GCA_020853995.1 Novosphingobium sp. | reverse complement strand
GGGCGCATCTCGACTGGGCACTGTCGCGCCACTTGCGCGGTGAACTGACCGCGGAAGAAGGCGCTGCCGCCAAGCTGTGGCACACCGAATTGCAGTGGGAAGTGATGGACAAATGCCTGCAACTGCATGGCGGTGCGGGCTACATGAATGAATATGCCATTGCCCGTGCATGGCGCGCGGCGCGCGTGACGCGGATCTTTGGCGGTACGAACGAGATCATGAAAGAGCTGATCGGGCGCAAGCTCTGATACGTCCAAACGGAAACGGCCCGCTTTGCCTTATGGGCAGCGGGCCGTTTCACGTGAAACAAGCGGTCGGGCGATTAGCCGGTGTAGACGCGCTTTTCCTTGATCCGCTTTTGCTTCACAGCAGGGGCGCGGCGCGGGATCGAGCGGCGGCGCACCGGTTCATCGACCCAGCGTTCGGTCACGACGGTGGTTTCAACACAGGGCTTTTGCGGCCCGTTCATCACCGGCACCATCATGTAACCGTAGGGCGCATATCCGCCCGGAGCGCCTTGGGCCTGCACCGAGCGGGCATAGTCATCGCATTCCTCGCGCAAACCACGGTCTTCGGATTTGTCGATGACGTTGCCGGCAATTGCGCCCACGGCGGCCCCTGCCACCGTACCGAGCACGCGATCACCACCGGCAATACGATTGCCCAGAACCCCGCCAACGAGACCGCCAATCAAAGCACCGCCGATGCCACGGTCACCATAGACCTTGCGGCAGCGCTCTTCCATTTCGGCCCAACGCGGGTCGGGCTGCTGGTAGGCTTGCTGAGGATAGGCCTGTTGAAGGTAGGCCTGTTGAGGGTAAGCGTAAGGTTGCGCCATCACTGTCATGGGCCACGGCGCGCCCATCATGGGCGGGTAATAGATTGGACCCTGACCATAGGCTTGGCCATGATAGGCCCCCTGCATCGGCGCGGAGTGATGATCCTTCGCCAAAACGGGCGAGGCGGCGAGTGTGGCGATGACGAGCGCGGCGCTGGTCAATCCGGAAAGGCGCATGCGGCGAAGCATTGATGGTTCCCCCTGGGGCCCGGCGCAGCTTGCACCGGTTGTTAACGGGAAACTTACCATCACATCCCGCAGGAATCCAAGGTTCCCGCAGGCACAGAGTCGGCGCTGTCCCGAATCGGGTCAGGAATTCAGATGCAGGTTACCAATGCTGCTGCCAGCGCCTCGATGCCGCGCGCGTCGTCTGGCGTGAAGCGGGCGGGGGAGGGGCTATCAAGATCGATCACCGCGATGACCTGTCCGTCACGCAATACCGGCACGACCAATTCAGACCGGCTCTGCGCGTCACAAGCAATATGGCCCGGGAAGGCGTGGACATCGGGCACCAGTTGGGTTTGGCCGGTCGCGGCTGCGGTGCCGCACACCCCTTGGCCCAGCGCGATGCGGATGCAGGCAGGTTTGCCCACGAACGGGCCGAGAACGAGGCCATCACCGACCATGCGATAGAACCCGGCCCAATTGAGATCGGGCAGGAATTGCCAGATCAGCGCGGCGACATTGGCCATGTTGGCAACGCCATCAGGCTCGCCATCCGTGAGGGCGCGGGCGGACTCGACAAGATCGGCGTAAAGATCGGCGCTGGACTGGCCGGGGGTGGGGGCAAAGCTGAACATTGTAATCGCTTAGCGCAACTTGCAGATCATCGCCAACACGTCCCCATTGCCCAAAAGGCTTTGCGGGCATAGATTTGCGCCCATGAACCTTATCAAGAAAATTCTGGTCACGCTGGCCGTGATCCTCGTCCTGTTCGGCATATATGTCGCCTGGTCCATCCGCGGGTCATCTGCACAGTTCTCATTGCAGGAGACCACCGGAATCAGGCCGAAGCTGGCCACGCCGGATAGCCAGATGATCCCGACCATCCGCACCGCCGATCCGATCGGTTGGAAAGATGGCGAAGCGCCGGTTGCGGCCCAAGGCCTGCAAGTTTCGCGATTCGCCGACAAGCTGGACCATCCGCGCACTGTGGTGGTCCTGCCCAACGGCGATGTGCTGGTGGCCGAGACCAATTCACCGCCACGCCCGGAAAGCGGGATTACCGGCGCGGTGATGGGCTATATGATGCGCAAGGTTGGTGCAGGCGGGCCTTCACCCAACAAGATCGTGCTGCTGCGCGATGGCGATGGCGACGGGAAAGCCGAGCAGCGCTTTGTGATGGAAAACCCGGCACTGAGTTCGCCCTATGGCATGGTCCTGCGCGAGGGCCGCTTGCTGGTGGCCAATCATGATGCAGTGCTGTCATTCCCTTATCAATTGGGCCAGACCACGCTTTCTGGCACGCCGGAAAAGCTGGTCGATCTGCCCGGCGGGGGCAATCACTGGGCGCGCAACCTGATCCTCAGCGCCGATGGCAAACTGTTGTACATCAGCGTCGGGTCTGCATCGAACATTGCCGAGGGCGGCATCGAGGCGGAAAAGGGCCGCGCGATGATTCACGAATATGACTTCGAAAAGAAGCGTATGCGCGAATTTGTGGGCGGCTTGCGCAACCCCAACGGCCTTGACTGGAACCCCAACAGCGAAGAGCTGTGGACCACGGTGAACGAGCGCGACATGCTGGGATCGGACCTTGTGCCCGATTACCTGACCAACGTGCCGTTCGGCGCGAATTACGGCTGGCCTTGGGTATACTGGAAGCGGAACATTGATTGGCGGGTTGATGCGCCAATGCCGCAATACCTGATGGAATATGTGCGCAAGCCCGAATACGGCCTCGGTTCACACGTCGCGCCACTCGGCCTTGCCTTTGCCAAGGAAGGCAACCGGATGGGCGCAAAGTTTGCCAGCGGTGCGTTTGTGGCGCGGCACGGATCGTGGAACCGCCGTCCATTGGCAGGTTATGACGTCGTTTTTGTCGGCTTCGATCAACGCGGTAACGTGTTGAAGCAACCGCCGCTGCCCGTGTTGACCGGCTTCCTGTCAGATGCAGAAGAAGCGCGCGGACGCCCGACTTGGGTGGCTTTTGCCAAAGATGGCGCATTGCTGGTGAGCGATGATACCGGCGGGGTGATCTGGCGCGTGATTGCTCCGGGCGCACAGCCCGCGCCTGCGCCGGTTGTCCTGCCCAAGCGGGTGGCACCGCCCAAGCCCAAGGGCACGGGACGGTTCATCATGAAGCCCAATGCGGATTCAGACTTGGTGAAGCCGAAGAATTGATTCTCTTGGGTTGCGTACAGGCTCTGCCCAACCCCTCCCGCTTGCGGGAGGGGGGTTAAAAGCGTTTTTTGGGGGGGTGAGCCATTACGAAAGGGAGCGCCCTGCGCGGCCTGCCAGTTCGTAGACATATTGCCATGCCACACGGCCAGAACGGCCGCCGCGCCGTTTGGACCATTCCAGCGCATCGCCTTCGGCATAGGCCAGCCCATAATGCGCGGCGTAACCGGCGATGATCGCAAGGTATTCGTCCTGCGTGCAGTTGTGGAAGCCGAGGCTGAGGCCGAAGCGGTCGGCAAGGGCCAAGCGATCATCCACCGCATCACGCGGGTTGATCGGATCATCCTGTTCGGACAAATGCCGTTCGACAATCGCGCGACGGTTTGACGTCACCGCCAGACGCACATTGGCAGGCCGCGCTTCAACGCCGCCTTCCAGCCATGAACGCAGCTTGCGCGCGCCCGATGAGTCACCTGCGTCAAAGCCCAGATCATCGAGGAAGACGAGGAAGCTGCGGTCTATCCCGCGCAGCTCCGTGAACAATTGCGCCAAACCAGCGTCAGGGCTTGCCTGTACCAGTGCAATCGAACCGGGCAGGGCGGTTTGCGCCGCCAGCGTTGCCGCGCGCAGCAGCGCCGATTTGCCCATGCCGCGCGATCCCCACAGCAGCATGTCAT
>JADYXV010000387.1 GCA_020853995.1 Novosphingobium sp. | reverse complement strand
GGCGCGCCTGCGACACCATTCCTGAAATGGGGTGATAGTGTGCGGATTGAAGTGCGCGATGGTAAAGGCAAGAGCATTTTCGGCGCGATAGAGCAAAGCGTAATCCAGCCCTAATCGCGGCAGTCTGATATCAAAAAGGCCCGGCAGGTAAGAACCTGCCGGGCCTTTTTTGTTGGGCGCGGGTTGGTATTACATCTTTCTGTTGATGAAGTTGTCGCTGAGCGAGCATGCAGCCGGCCCGAGAATAACGATGAACAGCACCGGAAGAATGAACAGGATCAGCGGGATGGTCATGATGGCGGGCAGGCGCGCAGCCTTTTCTTCGGCGCGCATCATGCGTTCGTTACGGAACTCGGCTGACAGGACGCGCAAGGCAGAGGCAAGCGGCGTACCGTAGCGTTCTGTCTGGATCATCGTGGTCACCACGCCTTTCACCGAATCAAGATTGACGCGGTAGGCGAAGTTTTCGAATGCTTGGCGACGGTCGGTAAGGAATGATAGTTCGATAGCCGTGAGCGAGAATTCATCGCCCAGTTCCGGATAGGCGCGGCCCAGTTCACGGGCGACACGGTTAAATGCCGCATCGACCGTCAAACCGGCCTCTGCGCAGATGACAAGCAGATCGAGCGCGTCAGGCAAACCTTTGCGAATGGCCGCAGTGCGTTTGCCGATCTGGTTCTGCACAGCAATATCCGGCCCCTTGTAACCAAGGATCAGACACGCAGCGAAGCCCATGAAGCGCTTGAACGGCGTCCATTCCGGAAAGGAATCGGACCAGTAGAACAGCATTGCGCCGATAAGACCCAGCACGATCGGCCCGATAAGCCGCGCAAGAATGACCGCAACTGCCCACTCCTTTTTGCGGATGCCGCCTTGTGCAAGCTTTTGCTGCACAGTCGCAACCTGGCTGTCCTGAAGAACTTTGAGCGTATCAAGAAAGGCCCGGATGCGGTCGGTGGTCTGGTTGCCGCGAATGATGCTGGTGCGCTTGCGGGCATTGGTGGTGACAATGCCGGCCTTCAATTGTTCGCGCCGTTCGTTAAGCGCTTTGACGCGCTTGGACATGGGATCGCGAATGGTGATGGCAGTATAGATTGCGAACATCACCGATGCGGCCGCAACAGCCATGAGCATCGAGCCAGCTAAATAGACATCGACTCCGAGAAGGGTCGGTCCTGGCGGAGTATCCAACATTTGCGCCTGTCCCTTTTTCTCAGATCTCGAAGCTGACCATTTTGCCCATGATGAACGCGCCAAGGCCAAGCCATGTCAGGCCACCAAGGCCGGTTATGATCAGTCGCTCGTCCTCGAAGAACTTCATCGTGTAGTCCGGGTTGATGGTGTAAATCAGACCGAAGACGATGAATGGCAGCGCGCCCACGATGTAGGCCGAAGCTTTGGATTCAGAGCTCATTGCGCTGATCTTCAGCTTCATTTGCGCACGCTTGCGCAGCACATCTGACAGGTTCGAGAGCGTTTCGGCCAGATTGCCGCCGGTTTCGCGCTGGATTGCCAGTGTTATGCAAAAGAAGTTGAATTCGGGCAGGTTCAGGCGGTCTGCGGTTTCTTGCAGGGCCTCTTCCATTGTTCGCCCGACTTTGATCCGGTCTGTCACCAGTTTGAATTCCACACCGACCGGGCCGGGCACTTCGCGTGCTACAACGCCAAGCGTTTCGGTCACCGGAAGACCCGAGCGCAGGCCGCGAACAAGCAGGTCCATCGCATCGGGCAGGCGCGTGACAAAGTTTTTGATACGCTTCTTGATGGCCCAGCCCACGACGAAATGGGGCAGACCGCCACCGACCAGAACGCCAGCCATAAGCGCCAGCATCATTGCACCGGTTTTAAGAAAGACGAAGAGAATGACAAACGTCGCAAGGCCGCCACTGGCATAGAGGTATTGCGAAAGCGTCCACGCTTTTCCAGTGCGCTTCAGGCGCAATTCCAGCGCTTCCAGCCGTGAGCCTGAACCTGCGACTTTTGTCGCACGAGGCGTTCTTGCGGCCAATGACTTGCGATATTGCGCTTCAACTCTGTCTTTGGCGCTTTGTGAATGCCGGAAGCGGACAGACTGCAGGCGACGGCCGCCTTCCTTCGAGGCGGAAGGCCCGGACAGCGCCGCATAGGCAAGCGCCGCTGCGAGCAGAAGGCCCAGGGCCATGATGATGATTTCGATCATGCCTTCCATCTGTCTTGCCCTTCTGTCACGTTACGGAATGCCTGATCGTTCAAGCGGTGGCGCCTGCTTTGGCTTTGGGGCCGAGCATTTTTTTCAGATCGAACTTGCCAAGCAAGGATGACTTGCGCTTGTCGCCGCCAGTGTCCGGCGTTGTTGCACCACCTTCATCGACCGAGTTGATCACCATCTGGCCGATATCGCGCAACATGCCACCCGCTTTCGAGCTGCTGTTTGCGGCGATGAAAGTCTGGCCCAGCTTGGCCGCGTTGGACGCTGCCTTGATGTCATAAGGCACCATGAAATCGATCTTGCGTTCAATCGATGCTTCGAAATCGGCCCTGCTGATTTCATTGGCGCCGGGCTGAATCTTGTTTGCGACGATGATGGGCCGGGCATGGCCAGCGTTGACTTTCAGCCAGGACAGCAAGCGGATTGCGTCTCGCGCGCCAGCCAAGGTCAATTCGGTGGCGAGGACGACCACGTTAACGTCTCCCAGCAAATGCGGGAAGTTGATCAGCATGTTCCTTGGCAGGTCGATCACGGTCATTTCGAACGACTGGCGGAATTCTTCTTCAAGCTGGATGAATGCGCTGCCATCGGTCATCAGCGGCGAGTTGATGGGAGCCTCGGCAGACAGGATGGCGAGGTTGTCGTTCGCACGGATCATCGCGCGTTCAAGGAACAGACCGTCAATGCGGCTGGGGTTGTCGATTGCGTCGGTCAGGCCGCGACCGGGCTCAAGATCGAGCGTCAGCGCGCCTGTGCCGAAATGGACGTCGAGATCGAGCAATGCCGTAGGCAGCTTGTGATCGGAGCTGAACAGCCAGGCCAGCGATGTGGCGATGGTTGATGCGCCGACACCGCCGCGCGTGCCTACAACAGCTGTCGATACGTGACGTTTGATTGCGCCGGGGTCCTGATTTTTGGGTGCGGCAAAAATAGCTTGCGCCTGGACCAGAGCATCGCGCAGTTGCCCCGTGTTCAGGGGCTTCAGCAGATAATCCTGAATGCCCGAGGCCATCAGATCACGATAGAGGCGGACATCGTTGACCTGGCCGACGGCAATAACAACCGTACCGGGCTCACACACCTCGGCCAGCGCGTTGATGTCGTTCAATGGATCGCCGCTTTCCGACAAGTCCACCATTAGGATGTTGGGGCTGGCCGTAATCGATAGCGATTGGATCGCATTGCGCAGGCCGCCACGGTGGCACTTTTCCGGTGCCCAGCCCATGTCGACAACGGCCGGGCGAAGCATGTCGAGTGCGGCATCGTCGCAAATGAAAGCGGCAAAAGCGTCGCGGTTGGCGTTCTTCGGACTCATGCCATTAATTCCCACTGCCTGAAGTGCCACCGCCCTTAAGGCCCGCTTCGCCCGATGGCGGTGCCTTGCGGAAGCTGTCGATTGCCTTGGTGCTGCTCATCACCACAGTCTCACCCGATCCTGTAGCGCCCCGGACCAGATGCTCCTTATCTGCAACCATAGCTGCAAGATTGCTGTTTACCGCGCAGCCATAATTGGATGATGTGCGGTTGGTGACAGTCAGGTCCGATTTCTGATGCCAGTCAGGGCAGCCGGGCACAGAAGCAGTGGTCCGCGTGACCATGATCCGCGTTGCGCCTGCTGCCACATAGCCTGCGGTGACAGGGGCAGGCGCCATGTCGACGATCAGACCCCAGCGTCCGGCAACGGCATCAATTGCCGCCATCGTAGCCTTCGATTTCAGCGGGTCATCGACAGTAATCTTGTCGCCATATTTCAGCGAGAGGCTTTCGAACCATCCGGCAAGGCGGCGCTGTTCGGCAGGCGAAAGACCGCCGTTGGGCAAAGTATCGACATCGAATACATAGCTGTTGCGTTCAACTACAGGTTGATGGACCGAAGTCAGCGACCGGTTTTCGGGCGTGGTCGAACATCCCGACAGTGCGATGGCGAGTGTCAGGACCAGCGCACCGGTTGTGCTGCGGGCGAGGTTGTGGCGCATTGCTTGACCCTTTCTCACTGAATGCTGAAGCCAGGTTCGGCGTTGGCGACTTTTTTCTCGCCACGACGATCGCGCGGTTGCGCAGGGCCGGATGGCACGTCGAGCGCTCCCACTTGAGGGTTGGCCTTGACCGTGCCTTCTTTTTCGGT
>JADYXV010000386.1 GCA_020853995.1 Novosphingobium sp. | reverse complement strand
GGTGCAGACGGCAATGATCGCTGTCGGGGTCTATGGCTCGGAAGCGCTGCGTTCCATGCGCTATGCCACCGCGCGACTGCTGGTTGCCGTCAGCCTTGGGATCATTGCGCTCTCGGTGGTCTATTTCCTGCTGCCAGGGCGCACGCTGTGGCGGTCTAATCTGCTCTACGCGATGTTTCTGGCGATGGGGTCATTGGTGATGATCCGGCTGCTGCTGGGTGGCTTGTTGGGGACAGCCGCGTTCCGTCGGCGCGTGTTGGTGCTGGGTGCCGGTGCGCGGGCGGAACGTTTGCGCAAGCTGGGGGAACGGCCCGAAGCCGGTTTCGCCATTGTCGGCTATATCGGCATGAGCAGCATTGCGCCGGTTGTGATCGAGGCGATACACCGCGATGCTATCAACAACCTGACACGCTATGTGGAGAATCTTGGCGTCAGTGAAGTCGTTCTAGCGCTGGAAGAGCGCCGCAACGCGCTGCCGCTCAAGGATCTGCTGCGGATCAAGACCACCGGCGTTCACGTCAATGATTTCTCGACATTCATGGAACGTGAAACGGGGCGGGTCGATCTTGATACCGTCAATCCCAGCTGGCTGATTTTCTCGGACGGATTTTCATCGGGCAGGGCCATATCCAGCGTTTCAAAGCGCCTGTTTGATATCGCCGCCAGCTTGCTTTTGCTGGTCCTGACACTTCCCGTGATCGTGCTGTTTGCAATCCTGGTGAAGATTGACAGCAAGGGCCCTGCGTTTTTCCGCCAGACGCGGGTGGGTCTGTATGGAGAGACGTTTGATGTGATCAAGCTGCGTTCGATGCGCACGGATGCCGAGGTTAACGGCGCCCAGTTTGCACAGGAAAACGACCCGCGCGTGACCAGAATCGGACGTTTGATCCGGCAGTTGCGGATTGATGAACTGCCCCAGACTTGGACGGTGCTGACGGGCAAGATGAGCTTTGTCGGCCCGCGCCCTGAACGTCCGGAATTTGTTGCAAGCCTCGAAGACGCGCTGCCCTATTACGCAGAACGCCATATGGTAAAACCGGGCATAACCGGTTGGGCGCAAATCAATTATCCATATGGCGCATCGCTTGAAGATTCCCGGCACAAGCTGGAATATGATCTTTATTACGCCAAGAATTATACGCCCTTCCTTGATCTGTTGATCCTGCTGCAAACCTTGCGCGTCGTGCTGTGGCACGAAGGCGCGCGCTGAGGAACGGGCGGTGCTGAGCCTTCTTACCTGGCAAGGTCTGGGGCAGTGGATGTTTGTGACATCCGCTTTTGCCTTTCTGGTGTTGATCGCCTGGCGGTGGGACGGGCGCCGGCGCAAGCGTGAACACGGCGGCTGGGCAGAAATTGCCGCCCTTGCGATTATTGCAGCGTGGTCGCTGATTGTAGCAGCCACAGGAACTACGACACTGGTCAGCCAGTGCTTTGAAACATTGCGCAGTCTGGCGTTGCTGGCCTTGATATTGGCGCTGTTTACCCGTGACGGCAGGCACGCAAGCGTCGGTCCTATCCGTCCGGTTCTGGCCGCGCTTGTCTTTGTTGAAATGTTGCAGTTCCTGCTGATCATGATGCAGTTCCGGTTCGGCCAGGACACTGGCGTAACCGCCATGATCCTGCAGATATCGTTCCTGTTCCGGTTGCTGGTGGCAATTGGTGGGCTGGTCCTGGTGCACAATCTCTATGTCGGGGCAGCTTCGCACCAGCGTATGGCACTGCGTTGGACCTGCGCTGCCCTTGCGGTGATTTGGGGCTACGACCTCAATCTGTATACGATCGCTTACCTGTCGCTTCAATTGCCGTTGGAACTGGCAGCGCTGCGGGGTCTTGCACAGATTATCGCGGCGGGCCTGCTGGTCATCGGAGCGGTGCGCGGCCGCTCGGCCATGCGCTTTTCGCCATCACGCGCTGTGGCATTCCAGTCGCTCTCGTTGATGGTCATCGGCGTTTACATGATCGTGATGGTCGGTGCTGCGCAATCCCTTGCATGGTTGGGTGGCAATGCCAGCCAGTTGGCACAGTTGGGCTTCATATTCGTATCAAGCGTACTGGTTCTGGCGATCATCCCTTCTGGCAGAGTGCGGGGCTGGCTGAAGGTCATGCTCGCCAAGCACTTCTTTCAGCACCGCTATGACTATCGCGCCGAATGGCTGCGGTTTACGCGCACCATCGGCCGGGCCGGTTCACAGACCCCGCCACTGCACGAGCGCGTAGTCCAGGCTGTGGCCGATATTACAGACAGCCTGGCAGGATTGCTGCTGGTGCCTGCTGAAAGTGGCGAGCTTGTGCTTGCGTCGCGCTGGCAGTGGCCCACTGCGGATGTGCCGGCTGAGGCATTGGGCGCAGGCAGCGTTCCATTCTTTGAAAAAAGCGCCTTCATTGTCGATCTGGACGAGGTTCGGGCCGGAATTGACCACCACGGTGAACATTCTGCTGTGCCGGCATGGATGCTTGAGGAGCATTCGGCTTGGGCGCTGGTGCCACTGCTGCATTTTGACCGGCTTGTCGGTCTGGTGGTGCTGGGCCGCCCTCAAGTGGCCCGCCAGCTTGATTGGGAAGACTTTGATCTGTTGCGGGTGGTGGGCATGCAACTTGCCAGCTATCTGGCCGAACATACCGGGCAGTCGGCTCTGCTTGAAGCCAGCCGGTTCGATGAATTCAACCGCCGCATCGCCTTTGTTATGCACGACATCAAAAATCTTGCGAGCCAGATCAGTCTCCTGGTTCGCAACACTGAAAAGCATGCGGACAATCCCGATTTCCGGGCCGATATGCTGATCACGCTGCGCAATGCCGCAGACAAGCTCAATAGCCTGCTCGCGCGGCTTTCGCGGTACGGAACCAATGGCTCTGAACGTGTCGAAGATATCGACGCTTGCGAGGTTATCAACGCCATAGCGGCGCGTTACAACACGCCGGGATTGCCGCAGCTTTACGTCACGCAGTGCCAGCCTTGCCGGGTGATGGCCAACCGCGAGGCATTGGAGCAAGTCGTTTTGCATCTGGTGCAAAATGCCTTTGATGCGAGCCCTGAAGGCATGGCGGTGTTCCTGCAGGTCAGCGCAGATAGCCTGCATGGTATGATCGAAGTGGTCGATACCGGATCAGGGATGAGCGCTGAATTCATCCGGAACCGCCTGTTCAAGCCGTTTGTTTCTACCAAGCAAGGCGGTTTCGGCATTGGCGCGTTTGAAGCGCGCGAACTGGTCAAAGCCATGCGGGGGCGGCTGGATGTGGAGAGCCGCGAAGGGCTGGGCAGCCGGTTCACCATCCGCCTGCCGCTGACCGCAGCCCGATCGTTGATAGATTCCATCGAGGATGGGGCAGACCCTCTCGACAAGAAGGTAGCATGATGAGCGATACCCATTCCCAAAAACGCCCTGTGCTGCTGATCGTCGAGGATGATCCCGGCCTTCAGGCACAATTGAAGTGGGCCTACGAAGATTTCGAGGTGGTTATCGCCGGTGACCGGGCTAGCGCGCTTACTTTGTTGCGGTCAGAAGAACCGGTGGTGGTAACGCTTGATCTTGGCCTGCCGCCAGATCCCGATGGCACGACGGAAGGGTTCGCCGTGCTTGATGAAATGATGGCGCTGCGTCCTGATCTGAAGGTCATCGTCGCCTCGGGGCATGGCGCGCGTGAATCGGCGCTGAGGGCGATAGAGAAGGGCGCCTATGATTTTTACCAGAAGCCGGTTGATATCGATGCGCTGGGATTGATCGTCCGGCGCGCGTTGCATCTTTCACAGATTGAAACGGAGAACCGCAATCTGGCAAGCCGCGCTTCGTCGGACAATAAGGTTCTGGGCCGGATGATAACGGCGGCACCTGAAATGGTGAAAGTTGCCCGCACAATCGAACGGGTTGCCAATACCAACGCCTCGGTGATGCTGTTGGGGGCGAGCGGCACCGGCAAGGAATTGCTGGCGCGCGGCCTGCATGATGCATCGAACCGCGCGACCGGATCTTTCATCGCGATCAACTGTGCAGCCATTCCCGAAAACCTGCTTGAAAGCGAATTGTTCGGGCATGAAAAGGGGGCATTTACCGGCGCTGTAAAAACCACCGAAGGCAAGATTGAACCGGCCAGTGGCGGTACGTTGTTCCTCGATGAAGTGGGTGACATTCCTTTACAGCTTCAAGTGAAGCTGCTGCGGTTTTTGCAGGAGCGCACCATTGAACGCATCGGGGGGCGGCGCTCTATCGAGGTTGATACGCGCATCGTTTGCGCCACCCACCAAAACCTTGAAGCGATGATTGCCGATAACCGCTTTCGCGAAGATCTGTATTATCGCCTGGCCGAAATCGTGGTGCGTATCCCCAGCCTTGCCGAGCGTCCGGGCGATGCCACCTTGCTTGCCAAGACATTCCTGTTGCGGTTTGCAGCCGAGATGAACCCCCAAGTCAAAGGCCTTGCGCCCGATGCGCTGGCGGCCATCGACAGCTGGAACTGGCCGGGCAACGTGCGGGAACTGGAGAACCGGATAAAGCGCGCGGTGATCATGGCAGATGGCAAACTTGTGACCGCTGCAGATCTTGATCTGCCGCATTCTGCGCAAGATCAGGTTATGCCGCTGAACCTCAAGACCGCGCGAGAAGCAACCGATCGCAAGGTTATCCGCCATGCCTTGGCACGAAGTGAGGGCAATATTTCGAGCACGGCAAAAATGCTGGGGATCAGCCGGCCGACCTTGTACGACTTGCTTAAGCAATACGATCTGCAAACGTAAGGCAATGCGGCGCTACCCAAGGCAGATCGGCGCGACGGTCGCCCTGCTGGTACTGGCGCTGGCAGCGCCTGTGCGCGGCGACGCTGCTGGCGATGCTTTGCATGCGGCGCTGGAAAAAGCGCGCGCGGCACTGACCAAGGGCGATGGAATCGCGGCCGAAGCACCTTTGCGCTCTGTGTTGCGCAATGGTGTCGCAACCGATGCTGTACGGGCACAACTGGGAGAGGCGCTGCTGATCCAGGGTGACCTGCGAGAAGCGCGCAAAGTGCTTTATGGTGGAGATTTCGTCAGCGAAAGCGCAGGCCAGGGCTGGCACATGCGCGGGCGACTGGAACTGGCAGACGGGCATTTGCCCAAAGCCGGGCAGGCGTTTGATCAGGCTTTGCAGCTTAAAGCCGAAAGTGCAGCGCTGTGGGCCGATATTGCACGCCTGCGTTTTGCCGGAGGCGAGCAAGCGCAAGCCATTGAGGCCGCCGAACGTGCGGTGCAGTTTGACCCGGTTGACCCGCGCGTCCTTGAACTGCGCGGGGTCCTGATCCGCGAACAATTCGGGCTTTTTGCGTCGTTGCCTTGGTTCGAGGCTGGTTTGCAAGTCGCGCCAGATGATGTTGGCCTGCTCGGCGAATATGCCGCAACGCTTGGTGACATGGGCCAGTACAAGGCCATGCTTGTGGTGTGCCGCAGGTTGGCGGCAGTCGACAGGGGCAATCCGCGCGCGCTGTATCTGCAAGCGGTTTTGGCGGCAAGGGCAGGACAAACGGCGCTGGCCCGCAAGATTCTTCAGCAAACCGGCACGGCGTTGCGAGATGTGCCAGCGGCCATTTTGTTGAACGGGATTCTGGAATACCGTGCGGGCAATGGCAATCTGGCTGTCGGCCAGTTTACCCGTCTTGTACGCTTGCAACCTGACAATTTGCAGGCACGGATGCTCTTTGTCCGTGCGCTGCGACGCCAGGAATTGAACGCAGAGGCAGTTGATGCCGCTGACCTTTGGGCACGGCAGGATTTCGCACCGCCTTACTTGCTGACAAATACCGCTCAGGCTTATTCTGCTCTGGGCAGAAAGCCTGACGCAGCAGCGATGCTCGCACGGGCAGCGGATACCGGTTCACGGCAGGCGGGGCCAATTCCCCCGGCCCAACCTCTGGCCGCGCTGGCCATCGGGTATGGCGATGCTCCGAACCTTGCCGGCAGCGCTGTGCCTTATATTCGCGGACTGATTGCCGCTGGTGACGGGTTGCGGGCGCAGGCTGTGGCAGACCGCCTGCGATTGGCCAATCCCGGTGCAGCGGATGCCTGGCTGTTATCTGGCGATGCCCGCATGATGCTGGATAACAAACTGGGCGCGCTGGATATGTATGGCCGCGCGGCAATGATCCGTTTCAATCTGCCAACATTGCTGCGGATCGATCAAGCAATGCGTGCACTTGGCCGTCATGCAGATGCCAATGCCCTCGTGGCGCGGTTTCTGAAGCAAAATCCAGGCAATCCGCAGGCGCTCAAGTTATTGTCTGATGGCCGCACGGCTTTGGGTGATCGCGATGGCGCAGCCAGGATCGAGGCGGTATTGCATGCGCGGACTTTGCGCAATCCATCGTGAAATGGTCCCTCGACAGGGGTCGGATGCGTCACTAATCCACCGCTCAATCATTCGATTAATGGTGGAGATTTCGTCATGGCCGGCGCACTTGAAGGGCTAACGGTACTTGAATTTGCGGGAATCGGCCCCGCGCCTTTTGCTTGCATGATGCTGGCCGACCATGGTGCGCGGGTCATCCGGATTGATCGTCCTGCCAAGGGTGATCGTGTTGGCGATCGCGGTGAGCGCGACATTCTGAACCGCAACCGTGAGCGTCTTGAGCTTAATCTCAAAGATCCCGAGGCAATCGCCCAGATCCGATCTCTAGCGAAAGAGGCAGATGTCATTGTCGAAGGCTTCCGCCCGGGCGTGATGGAACGTCTTGGACTGGGGCCGGACGTGTTGCTGGCAGATAATCCGAGGCTGGTCTACGGCCGCATGACGGGGTGGGGGCAGGATGGCCCGATGGCGCCATTGGCTGGCCATGATATCAATTACATCGCTTTATCCGGAGCTTTGCATGGCTTTGGGCAGGCAGGCGGCAAGCCTCAGTTTCCGGTGAACCTTGTCGGCGATTTTGGCGGTGGCGGGATGGTTATGGCTTTTGGTGTGATGGCAGCCGTATTTTCGGCCCAACGCACGGGCAAGGGGCAAGTGGTGGATTGCGCGATGGTCGATGGCGCGGCAATCTTGTCTGCCATGACTTACACCTTTCTGGGCAATGGGATGTGGAAGGATGAACGCGGGGTCAACTTGCTGGATGGTGGCGCGCACTTCTACGACACGTATGAAACACGCGATGGCAAACATGTCTCGATAGGTTCGATAGAGCCGCAGTTTTATGCCCTGCTGCTGGAAAAGACCGGATTGAGCCAAGACCCCGAGTTCTCGGTGCAAATGGATGCGAGGAAATGGCCGCATCTCAAGGACCGGTTAACCGCGCTGTTCCTCACCAAGACGCGCGATGAATGGTGCGCCATCATGGACGGGACAGACATATGCTTTGCTCCGGTCCTCAGCTTGCGGGAAGCCCCGCAGCATCCACATAACGTGGCGCGCGGCACTTTCGTTGAAGAGGACGGGTTCCTGATGCCGGGGCCTGCTCCGCGCTTCCTTGGCACTCCGGCGCCACAGCCTACGCTCAAAAAACGCAACTGACTAAGGCGCTGCCGTCCCGTTGCGGACGGCAGCGTTGTTCCGGCAATCAATCGGCGCGAATTGCCACCTCGATTTCAGTATCGGGGTTGTTCCGCTTGTGACGGACAGACCACCACAGCGACAAGCCGATCATCGCAGCGCCAATCAGGCCGGTGATGGTTTCTGGAATGTGATAGCGCGCCGAAAGTAGCATGATCGCGCCCAAGGCAATGATGGCCCAGAATGCGCCGTGCTCAAGGTAGCGATATTCTGAAAGCGTGCCCTTCTGTACCAGCATGATCGTCATAGAACGCACGAACATTGCGCCGATGGACAGGCCCAGTGCAATGATCACCATGTTGTTGGACAGGGCAAATGCCCCGATCACCCCGTCAAAGCTGAACGAGGCGTCCAGCACGTTGAGGTAAAGGAAGCCGCCAAGGCCTGATCGCACTACCATGCCTGCTGCCTTCTGCGCCTCATCACGCATTTCAAGGATGGTGCCCAAGGCTTCCACCGCAATGAAGGTGACAAGACCCAGCACGCCCGAAATGACGAAAGTCAGCGCATCGTCAGCCGATAGGGTGAGCGAGATGGCATAGATTGTCAGCAGCAGCAGCGCGATTTCAGCCGCCTTGATGTTCGATACGACAGCCAGCTTTTCTTCGATCCATTTGATCCAGTGCACGTCCTTTTCGCCGTCGAAAAAGAACGACAAGCCCACCATCGCAAGGAAAGCGCCGCCAAAGCCTGCAATGCCGACATGGGCGCTGCTGACGATCTCCTCGTAACGCTTGGGATCATTGAGAGACAGCGTGAGCGCCTCAATCGGGCCAAGGCCTGCAGCAATCGCGACAATCGCCAACGGGAAGACGATCCGCATTCCGAAGACGGCGATGATCATGCCCCATGTAAGGAAACGCTTTTGCCATACTTCGTCCATGTCTTCGAGAACGGCGGCGTTGACCACGGCATTGTCAAACGACAGCGAGATTTCGAGGATCGACAGGACGAACACGATCCACAGCAGCGATAGCGTGCCGCTCATCGTGCCGGTCTGCATCCAGCCATAGCCGGCTGCCAATGCCAGACACACCAGCGTGAAAAGGATCGATCCCTTGTAGAAGCGGAGAAGCAAACTGAATTCCCTGTTCGGAG
>JADYXV010000385.1 GCA_020853995.1 Novosphingobium sp. | reverse complement strand
TGCAGCGCGCTTCTGGCTTGAAGGCTTGATTGGCCATGTCCGCTTCATAGGCGACGTACGGGCATTTAATCGCGAAGAAACTGAACGATGGGCTCGGAGTTATTCGGAATTCTTCTTCTCGGCCTTGCGCAGCTGACAAGAAGCTTACCAATTGGCCCGGCAGCGCGTTTTGTATGGCAGCCATGACGAGCGCTATACCTGTTTCGACGAATGGTCGTTATGCCCGCTCGCATTGGCGCGATCAGCGCTTATAATCAGTGCGACAATCCGAGGGAGACTTTTCACATGTCAAACAGTCCATGGGCACATCAGCGCAGTGCAAGCATTGCCGACGATATCGATTTTGAAATCAAGGGCCAGGAGTTGCAGTTCCTCGAGATCGAACTTGATCCGGGTGAAAGCGCGGTGGCCGAAGCGGGCGCTCTTGTGTGGAAAGACGCCTCTGTGGGCATGACGACGGTATTTGGCGATGGCAGCGGCGACAGCGGCGGCGGGTTCATGGGCAAGCTGCTGGGCGCAGGAAAGCGGCTGGTAACCGGAGAAAGCCTTTTCACCACCGTTTTTACGCATAATGGTCATGGCAAGGCACGCGTTGCATTTGCATCACCAACGCCTGGCGCGATCCTGCCGATCAAGCTTTCGGATCTGGGCGGAACCCTGATTTGCCAGAAAGACAGCTTTCTTGCCGCGGCACGCGGTGTTTCCATCGGCGTTGCATTCCAGCGCAAAGTACTAACCGGCCTATTCGGCGGCGAAGGCTTTATCATGCAAAAGCTGGAAGGAGATGGTTGGGTTTTTGTGCAGATGGGCGGCACCGTCGTGGAACGGGAATTGCAAGCAGGTGAAGAACTGCATGTGGATACTGGCTGTCTTGCCGCATATACACCGTCCGTCGATTTTGATCTGGTAACCGCAGGTGGCGTGCGCAGCGTTCTGTTTGGCGGCGAAGGGCTGTTTTTTGCGCGGTTGCGTGGCCCCGGAAAAGTGTGGATCCAGTCCCTGCCTTTCTCGCGCCTTGCCGGACGGATGCTTGCAGCAGCAGGATCACGAGGCGGCCAGAACCGTGGCGAAGGCTCAATCCTTGGTGAGCTTGGCGATTTCATTGGCGGTAATAACTGAGCGCTTCGCAGCGATCCTGATATGCAACGAAAAACGGGAGCAAATATGCTCCCGTTTTTTAGCGAACGTCTTACTTACGAAACCTTCAGGATGAAGCGATCAGACGCAACTGTGGGCGATTGGCCCGTTCCCAGCCAAGATCTGTCGTCGTGCTGTCAAGACTGCCGCGCAAACAATCAACCGCCATTGCCAGATGTAAAGCTGCCATCGCCTGGCCGTGGGTATCCAGTTCGCCCAATGCCTGGGTCAAGGAATCGTACACTTGGTCGAGTGACCTTGCTGATGCTTGCATAACGAAAGCCTCTATCCTTGTCCTATTGACTGGCTCGGCCGGTTGGCCCTGCACCAGTCGCTCTTTTGACGACCCGGAACGTGCTTAGCGCGACAGCGACCAAGAAAAAGGAAAGAATGCACCGCTTATGATTAAACCGCGGCACAGAAATCACCCCACAGACGAAGGCGTTTCGCAAAATACTTACACTTCTGACAGTTAGCCACACAAACAACATCGCCGTGTGTAGCCAAACGTTAAAATTGGTATGCGTAAACTTCATTCATTTTGGCGTGATCGGCAAAAAGCCGAAATCCAAGCCTGTCTCGACCAAAATTCTGGCTGCCAAGGTTGCAAAAAATTGGGGAATGATTCGGGTTTGGAATGTATCTTACGGCCAAATCTTAACACGCGGAGGCTTCGCACAGCCAAGTTGCGTGAGGCTGTGATCGGGCTTCGTTAATGTTCCAAACCCGAACAGTTCGCATCTGCAAACCGGCTTTTGCCGCATTGCATGCTACTGGCGCAAGCAACTTGAGGCGTAAGGAAATTTTACCGGCAGCGATCCATCGCCTCGCGAGCAAGACGGGCGAGGACCGGGAATGCTTCAGCACGATCTTTTGCGCTGGCAGACGCTGCCGTGCCACGCAAGTAACGGCCCTTGATTCCATGAAAGATCGCAGCAAGCCGGAAATAGTTGAACGCCACGTAGAAATCCCAAGACGGGATACTTTGTCGATTCGTGCGTCGGCAATAAGCTGCGACGTAATCTGCCTCTGTCGGGATGTTGAGCGCGGCAAGATCTATGCCCTCAAGGCCTGCGACGATATTTGCCGGCATGTGGTACATCATGGCATGATAGGCGAAATCTGCCAGCGGATGGCCAAGCGTTGAAAGTTCCCAATCGAGCACGGCAATGACGCGCGGCTCCGTGGGATGGAAAATCATGTTGTCACAACGGAAGTCGCCGTGAACAACACTGGTTTCATCGCCTTCAGGAATCGCGGTGGGCAGCCATTCGACCAGCGCATCCATGTTGGGATCGCGTCCGGCAAGTTCATCTTCAAGATATTGACGCGACCAGCGGCCAACCTGACGCGCGAAGTAATTGCCGGGCTTGCCATAATCGGCAAGACCAATCGCAGCAGGGTCAATGCCGTGCAGTTGGGCAATGGTTGCATTCATGGCATCGAAATAGGCAGGCCGATCTTCGCGGGAGACTTCCGGGAAGGTTGCATCCCAGAAAATGCGTCCTTCGACCATTTCCATGACATAAAACCAGCTGCCAATCACGGCTTCGTCCGTGCAAAGGCCATAGACCTTGGCGACCGGAAAGCCGACCGAGCCCAATGCTGCGAGAACCTGCGCCTCACGCTCGACTGCATGAGCGCCTTTCAGAACGGGTCCCGGCGGTTTGCGGCGCAGAACATAGCTGCGCGTGGGCGTTACCAGTTTGTACGTGGGGTTCGACTGACCGCCCTTGAATTGTTCAACGGCAAGTGGTCCGGCAAAGCCTTCGACGTGTTCGGTCATCCACGCGACGAGCGCAGCTTCATCGAAACCATAGCCTTCGCGCACTGGTGTTGTGCCCGCATTGGCGTTTTGTGCGGTCGCGCTCATGCCGAAACCGCCTGTGCCTGACGCCAATCGCGCCGGATCTTTTTGGCAAGGCTCCACTTGTGAACTTCGGTAGGGCCATCATAGATGCGGAAGGCGCGGACTTCGCGGAACATCTGTTCAACGATGGTATCGGTGGTCACACCCGTGCCGCCCATAACCTGAACGCACTTGTCGGCGACGCGCATCAGCGCTTCTGAAACAGCAACTTTGGCCATCGAGCTTTCCACTGTGCCAAGCGATCCGGTATCAAGCACGCCTGCGCACCAATCGATCATCAGTTCGGCCTGCTTCAGATCAATCATGTTTTCAGCCAACATGAAGCCGACGCCTTCGTGTTCGATCAGGTTTTTACCAAACGCCATACGCTTGCAAGCATATTCGGTGGCGATTTCCTGCGAACGGATACAACCGCCAAGCCAGCGCATGCAATGCGACAAGCGCGCCGGGCTAAGCCGTATCTGGGCATATTTGAAACCCTCGCCGGGATCACCGAGCATTTGATCTGACGATACGCGCAAGTTTTCGATAGCAATCACGGCATGGCCGCCTGGCATGTTGCTATCGATCGTATTGGGCACGCGTTCGATACGGATTGCCGGATCAGGCAAATCGACCAGGAACATGCACGCCCCGCCCTGTTCGTCCTTCGCCATCACGATGCCCACTTTGGCACCCTTGGCACCTGTAATGAAAGCCTTGCGACCATTGATGACCCAATGATTTCCATCGCGGCGGCATAGGGTCTGCATCATCGAAGGATCGGACCCGGCACCACCTTCGCTGGCGGGCTCCGTCATCAGGAATGCAGAGCGCGATTCCCCCGAGACGAGCTGCTTCAGGAAGCGCTCCTTCAATTCCGGGCTACCGACCTTGCCCAGAAGGTACATGTTACCTTCGTCCGGTGCCTGCGTGTTGCATGCCAGCATGCCGAGGGGCGAAAGGCCCGAACGGATCAGCACAACGGCAGTTTCACGCTGATTGAGGTGGCGGCCGTCGGGAAGAATGTGCGGCGTCAAAACGCCCGCTTCGCGGGCGAGAGCCCGCATTTCGTGGACCATTTCATCAAGCGGGGCACCATGATCATCCCGGCGCGGATCGCTTTCATAAGGAATGACGACATCGCGAACGAACCGTTCAACACGATCTGCAATTTCCAATGCAGCGTCCATGCCTATGCCTTGTGTCATTCGCTCTCTCCTGTTTCGCGGTCCGCATTACGTTTGAATGACCGCGCACATCATGCCGGACGCAAACATTGCAGGATTACGCCGCGATTCGGCAACTCGCCAAAATAATACTTACTCTTCAGTAGGTATTGATATTGCGGGTATAGTGTCAACTTCAAAAATGGGTTAGTGTCTACACCTTGACCGTTAGCGATGACTACAAAGGCAATAGGGTGACCGACATCCCACGCGTGAAATCCCCGTTCAAATCTCCACAAGAACGCCGTGACGAGCGCGAGGCCAAACGCATGGCCGTGCTGACAGCGGCAGTGCGGATGTTCAATGCCCGAGGCTATCACGCGACTTCGCTGGATGACGTGGCTGCAAGTCTGGGCGTTTCGAAACCTACAATCTACCATTATCTTGGCAACAAGGAGCAGGTGCTGGTTGAATGCCTGACCATGGGCATGGATCAATTGCTTGACGCCGCGGACAAGGCGCGGGCCGGACTTGGCAAAGGCATTGACCGGCTTCGGGCGTTTCTCCTGAGCTATGCCGAGGTGAACATGGAGGAGTTTGGCCGCTGCAACATCCTGACGGCGAATGAGACGCTTTCGCCAGATGCGCGCGAAACGATTCGGCTGCTGAAGCGACGCATACATGCAACGCTTGAAGACCTTGTTGCAGAAGGCGTGGCAGATGGATCGATTGCGTCATGTGACGCCAGATTTGCTGCACTGACTTTGGCAAGCGCGCTTAACGGCCCGTCTCGCTGGCACAGGCCGGACGGTCCGCAAACACCGCGCGAGATCGCCACTATTCTCGTTGATTTCCTGACGGCGGGATTGGCCCCTCGTTGACTTTCACTTGCTTTGGTAGAAGTCGCGGAAGGTAGCCGGAGCACCGCATTCGCGTATCGAGGTTTCAACATGGCGCTTGCGCTCGGCGACAAGCGAGGCCGAGGTCAGCGCATATTGACGTTCGAAGCCGACTTCCCGGGCCGTGAACGGCTTCGTGCCCGGAAGTACACTTTGTCCGCCTATGCCGAAGACCATGAAGTTCAGCATGTCGGCCAG
>JADYXV010000384.1 GCA_020853995.1 Novosphingobium sp. | reverse complement strand
TGTGGCTGCTTTCGGAATTGTTCGAAGCATTGCCCGAAGTGGGTGATCCCGAAAAGCCGTGCCTCGTGTTCTTCTTTGATGAAGCGCACTTGCTGTTCGAAGATGCGCCCGATGCGCTGATGGACAAAGTGGAACAAGTGGTGCGCCTGATCCGGTCAAAGGGTGTGGGCGTCTATTTCATCTCACAGAACCCGATTGATATTCCTGAGAAAATCGCAGGCCAATTGGGCAACCGCGTGCAACACGCCCTGCGCGCTTTCACCCCGCGTGACCAGCGCGCGATCAAGGCGGCCGCCGAGACATTCCGGATCAACAAGGATCTGGACGTTGAAACAGTGATCACCGAACTGCGCGTGGGCGAGGCGCTGGTTTCCACACTGAACGAAGATGGTTCGCCATCGGTGGTGCAGCGCACGATGATTTCACCGCCACGTTCGCGGCTTGGGCCGATCACGCCCAAAGAGCGCGCGATCATCCAGTCGATCAGCCCGTTCGAGGGCAAGTACGATGAAGCGCTGAACCGCGAATCTGCCGCCGAAATTCTGGCACAAAAGGCGTCGGATGCAGCAGCGGCGGCGCAGCAGGTTGAGGAAGAGGGCGAGGAAAAGCAGCGCGCCGCGCCGCGCCGGACGACATCGATGTGGGAACGTGCGGGCAAGGCGGCGGCGGGCGCGGTGGCATCATCGGCAGGTGCGGTGATCGCGGCCAAGATCACCGGCAAGAAGACGCGTTCTGCGCCGGTGGCATCGGGGATCACCGCGATTGCAGGATCAATTGCGACATCGATTGGCGGCGAGGCGTTTGGCCGGTTTGCGCGCGGTGTGCTGGGTGGTTTGCTGCGGTAAGATGGCGTTTGCAGACGCAATCGCCGTAAGCCCACCCCCAACCCCTCCCGCATGCGGGAGGGGGGCTTAGGGAATGTGGCGGCTTATTCGCCGTCCATTTCATAGGCCGTGTGCAGGACGCGGACGGCCAGTTCGGTTTCATCTTCGTCAATCAGCACCGAAACCTTGATTTCGCTGGTGGTGATCGCCTGGATGTTGATCCCGCGATCAGCCAGCGCACGGAACATGGTGGCGGCAACGCCTGCGTGGCTGCGCATGCCGACACCGACGACGCTGATTTTGGCGACCTTGCTGTTGGCCAGCATGCGGTAATAACCGATGGTGTCCTTGCGCTCTTCCAGCAGGCTTTGCGTGCGGGCCAGATCGCTGATCGGCACGGTGAAAGTTACGTCGGTTTCGCCACGATCCTTGGCGATATTCTGGATAATCATATCGACGTTGATGTTGGCCGCAGCCAGCGGGCCGAAGATCGCGGCCACCGCGCCGGGACGGTCGGCAATGCGCGTCAGGGTGATCTTGGCTTCGTTCTTGTCGGCTGCGATGCCGGTGATCAGCTGGCGTTCCATATCAAGGCCCTCTTGGATTCTGGCAAGTTCGTCATCGCTGACGATCATCGTGCCGGGGATGGTGTCTGCGGCGGGGGCATCATCATCGATAAACGAGGAAAGCACTTGCACCCGCACGCCTTCCTTCATGGCGAGGCTGACCGAGCGGGTCTGCAACACTTTCGAGCCGACCGAAGCCAGTTCGAGCATTTCCTCGTACGTGACATTTTTCAGCTTGCGCGCTTTGGCCACGATGCGCGGGTCGGTGGTATAAACGCCGTCAACGTCGGTATAGATATCGCAACGATCCGCCTTGACCGCTGCGGCCACCGCAACCGCCGACGTGTCCGAACCGCCACGACCCAGCGTGGTGATACGGCCTGCAGGGCTGATGCCCTGAAACCCCGGAATGACCGCGATTTCGCCCGAGGCCATGCTGGCCATCAGGGCTGCTGCATCGATATCTTCGATGCGCGCCTTGGCATGGGCATCGTCTGTCTTGATCGGCACTTGCCAGCCGAGCCACGACCGCGCCTTGCAGCCCAGCGCCTGCAAATGCATGGCCAGCAGGCCTGAGGTGACTTGTTCACCACTGGCGACGACCACGTCATATTCGGCGGGATCGTAAAGCGGGTCGGCTTCACGGCAGAAGTTTACGAGGCGGTCCGTCTCACCGGCCATGGCCGAAACGACAACCGCAACTTCGTGCCCCGCGGCTTGCTGGCGCTGCACAATGCGCGCCACGCGGCGGATGCGCTCGGTTCCGGCCATCGACGTGCCGCCGAATTTCATCACGATGCGGGCCAAGGGCGAAGCTCCCAACTTGAACAAACGAAAGAATCTTGCACGCATGGGCCATAGACCATGCGGCGCGGGCGCTTTAGTGGGGGGGCATGAGCAATGCAACCTCTGCGCACACCGTGGGTCAGAAAACGATCCGGGCCGAAGAAGCCGCCCATTTCGGCAAGCTGGCGGCAGACTGGTGGAATCCCAAGGGTTCATCGGCCATGCTGCACAAGCTGAACCCGGTGCGGCTGGGCTTTATCCGCGAAGCTATCGATTCGCACTTCGGCACCGATTCGCGCGGGGTGCGGCCACTGGCGGGCAAACGCGCGCTGGATGTGGGCTGCGGCGCGGGATTATTATGCGAACCGCTGGCACGGCTGGGCGCAGAGGTAAGCGGCGTTGACGCGGCGTTCGAGAATATCGCGGCGGCGCAGGCACACGCTGCCGGATCAGGCCTGATGATTGATTACCAGTGCGGCGATGTCGGGCAGCTTGGCCTTGCCGGGTTCGATCTGGTGACGTCCATGGAAGTGATCGAGCATGTGGCTGACAAGGCAGCGTTCGTGGCTGCGCTTGAAGCTGCGCTGGCCGATGGCGGATTGATGATCCTGTCCACCCCCAACCGCACCACGCAATCGCGGTTATTGCTGGTGGAAGGCGCCGAGGCGCTGGGTATGGTGCCGCGCGGTACGCACCACTGGGATGATTTCATCACGCCGATTGAACTGCACGACCTGCTGGATGCGGCGGGCCTGAAGATGGGCAACCCGATGGGAATCGCGTGGGGGCCATCGCGCGGGCTTCATTTATCGGATAACCTGGCGCTGAATTACATCGTCACCGCCACACGCGCCTGAACTGGAATACAACATGGCCGAACGTTTCGAGCGTCACAAGCAGGCGTGGACCCCCGATGAAATCCAGAAGCTGCATACGCTGGCAAAGAAGGGCATGCCCCTGAAATCCATCGCCAAAGCGCTGACCCGCAGCGAGGAATCCGTGAAAACCCGCGCCAAGGCCGACAGCCTAAACATCGCCAAGCTGCGTTAGAGCGCCTGTCCGAGTCCCTACTCCGCCCGAACTCACCCCGCTCGTCCTGAGCTTGTCGAAGGACGCTGGCGCTGCGCCTGATGCTTCGACAAGCTCAGCATGAGCGGGTTTGGGTTTGGGCCAAGGTTTTTAGGCCAGGCTTTTAGGCCGGGGTTTTAGATTGGGTTTGGACTTCGAATTCAGCTTGGACTTGGGAGCTTCAGGCCTGATTCGAAGGCAGGAACTTTTCGATCAGATCACGCGCCAGCCGCGCTGGGCGGAGTGTTTCGGCGTCAAGGCAGCACCAGCTTGATTTCACTTCGGCCAGCACATCTTCACCGCGCTTGATGATGGTTTCATAAAAAGCGCGTGCGCCCTGCACCTTTTCAAGGATGACGTGGGCGATCACCGTATCATCAAGGAATGTCGGGCGGCGGTACGTAATCTCGTGCTTCAGCGCGACCCACAAGTGCGCGGCAACCGCATCGGCCGGGGCGAAAGTGCGCCAGTGATCAATCACCGCGTCCTGTACCCAGTTGAGATAATTGGCATTGTTAACGTGGCCCATGAAATCAATATCAGAGGGCTGGACGGTAATCGCGACAAGGTGGGGGGTTGCGTTGCTCACACTGATGTAGATACCATGATTCGCGCAAATACGATAGGCCGCGCACCATCCTTTTGCTGGCAAATTTTACCGGATCAGCAGGCCCCAGCCGGACAGCAATTGCTCTGCCTGTTCGCGGGAAATGACCGCGCCGCGAAACAAGGCGGCATCTTCAAGCTTCAATCCGCCAAGGTCGGCACCACGTAAATCAGCGCCGGCAAATTGTGCGCCTTCCATATTGGCTTCGCGCAAGCTGCATCCTTCGAAAACAGTGGCGCGGAAATCGCATTTGGTCAGGTCTGCCTGCGCCAGATCAACGCGGCGCAACACCTCTTTGCGGAATGACAGGCCCGCCAGCCGCGCGCCCACCAGCAGCACTTCTTCAAACGCAAAGCCCATCCCCTTGGCGCCATGAAAGTCTGCGCCGGTCATGCGGGTGGCGGTAAAGGAGGTGGCAGCGATGTTCGCGCGGCGGAACGCGGCATTGTTGAAATCACTCGCCTTTACAGACGCTTCGGCAAGATCAGCAGCACTGAAATTGGCGAATGCTGCGCGACAGGATTGCCATGTTGTATTGGCAAGATTGGCGCCGGTAAAATCGGCATGGCGTAAATTGCACCGTTCAAACGTCCAACCCGACAAGTCGAGTTTGCCAAGGTCCAGTTCTTCCAGTTCGCAGTCTATCAGGTGTCCGGCTATCAGATGTCCGGACGTGCCGACCAGATTGACGATATCTGCGCGGGAAAGCGTAGCGGACGTGATCGGGTCAAGGTTCATGGAAAGGCGCATAGAAGGATCACGAAGCGCAAGCCAGCCCATAGCGAGCGGCAGGGTGAAACACCCGCTATTCAATAATGCCTGTTAACTTTCCCGTCAAAATAACAAAAAGATACAATAGGATACAATAGACGCTGCCCCACATCCAAGGGCGGGGGATGCGGGCGAGGTCTGGCCGGCCGTCGGGCCACGTAACCCGGCACTGTGCCCCGTCGGCCAATTGGGGCTTTGATGAATAAAGCTGGTCCACAACTTCGTAGATTCGACCTTCTGCCTGGAATCGCAGACGTGCAGAATACATGCGCCCGTTATCGCCCGAGTGCGCGCCTTGGCCGACAACCGTTGCTTGCGCTTCACGGGTCAGGCGGGTCCACCGCAGCCAATCATGACGCAGCAGCAGCCACAGGCAAAATCCGCAAAAAGCGAGTGCTGTCCATAAGATAACCCGTTCCATGCAATCCGCTATCACACAAATTGCCTGCAAAATGGTCAATGACGGGGCACTTTGGTTTCCTGCGGAACTGCTTGCAGAAGCTAACGCGAAACCCCGCTACCCTCCGGAAAACTACGCACGGCAATGGTGTACGAAAGATTAGCGCCCTTCACCGTAAAAGCATCGACACAAGCTGGTGAGCGCCATCATGGCGACCAACACAGCAGAAGTCCGTCGCAGTCGGGGGTTAGATATGGGTGTGGAGTTTGGAGGCGGTTCACGCCTCTTTCGTTTATTCGGCAGCGGGTCTGCAATCGATATTTCGGCAGATGACGGCGATAGCAAGGCCTCGCAACGCTCAAGGAGCAGCGCAACCTCTCCGCAAGACATCGCGCAGCAAATGCTGATGGACGAGATTTCAGAGCTTTTGCTCGGAAATGGCCTGTTGGTTACGTCGGGAAATCTTCTGGCTGCCCACGCCGCATTTTCAGGCGAAGATGCCAACCTTGCGCGCAAGATCATGGAACAGCGCAAGACCGGTGAAAAGATCACGCAGGAATGGCTTGACCAGAACCGCACTCCCGATGACACGCAAGAGGGCGTCAAAAAGATCATCGGACATCTGGAAACATCGCTCGACAGCTTTGTGACAACGACAACGTCGGCCAGCGATGCCGCGACGAATTACAATACAGAAATTGCCGCGCACGTGACCAATGCGGCAAATTCCGATGCGGACAATGCACTGGTGGCGATGGAAGCGCTCGCCAAGGAAATGATTGACCGCACATCGCACTTTGCGGCCGAAATGAAGCGCAGCGCGGACGAAACGCGCAAGCTGCGCCAGGAACTGGACAAGGCCAAGCACGACGCCGACATCGACCACCTGACCGGTCTGCCGAACCGCCGCGCGTTCGAGGCCATTCTGGACAAGCATTACCGCGAAGCACGGCAGGAAGCAGAAAACCTGTGCGTGGCGTTTTGCGATATCGACCACTTCAAGCGCGTGAACGATACCCACGGCCACGATACCGGTGACCGGGTGATCCGCGCGATTGGCGATACTTTGGCGCGCATCACCAATGACAATTGCCATGTGGCGCGGCAGGGCGGCGAAGAATTCGTCATGCTGTTCCGGGGCAAGACACCGCAAGAAGCCTTTGAAAAGCTGGACGCCGTGCGCGAGAACTTTTCGAATCGCAGCTTTGTGAACCGGTCCAATGAAGAACCGATTGGCCAGATCACGTTTTCGGGCGGGATTGCCGATGTCTTTGCCCATGCCAATCCGCGTGATGCGCTGAAAGCAGCGGACGAAGCGCTGTATCGCGCCAAATCGGAAGGCCGCAATCGGGTTATGCTGGCCGAATAAGCAAGCGTCGGTGGCGCGGCGTATCAGCCCTGCCCCCAACTCTGGCCTTGTTGCAGACGTGAAGGAGCCGTAAAGCCCGCGCCAGTTTACCGGACGGGATCGATACTTCATGACTGCCAGCTCAAAAACCTCTGCCATGATGCGCCGTGGTGCCGAATTCCTTGGCACCGAACATGCCATTTTGTGCGGCGCGATGAGCTGGGTTTCCGAACGCAATCTGGTTTCCGCCATCAGCAATGCCGGCGGGTTCGGCGTGATTGCCTGCGGGGCGATGACGCCTGAACTGCTCGATACCGAAATCACCGCAACCAAGGCGCTGACCGACAAACCGTTCGGCGTGAACCTGATCACCATGCACCCGATGCTGTTTGATCTGATCGCGGTTTGCGCCAAACACAAAGTCGGCCACGTTGTGCTGGCAGGCGGCATTCCGCCCAAGGGCAGCGTTGAAGCGATCAAGGAATTCGGCGGCAAAGTGTTGGTGTTCGCGCCCACGCTGGCGCTGGCCAAGAAGCTGCTGCGGTCAGGTGCCGATGCACTGGTCATCGAAGGATCGGAAGCAGGCGGCCACATTGGCCCTGTATCCACTTCGGTGCTGGCGCAGGAATTCCTGCCTGAACTGGCCGCCGATCACATCGTCTTCGTGGCAGGCGGCATTGGCCGAGGCGAGATGATCGCCAGCTATCTGGAAATGGGCGCAAGCGGCGTGCAATTGGGCACGCGCTTTGCCTGTGCGACTGAATCCATCGCGCACCCTGCGTTCAAAAAGGCGTTCTTCCGTGGCAACGCGCGCGATGCCGTGGCCAGCGTGCAGGTTGATCCGCGCCTCCCCGTGATCCCCGTCCGCGCCCTGAAAAACAGGGGCACCGAAGAGTTCACTGCCAAGCAGGTGGAAGTGGCCAAGCGCCTCGACGAAGGCATTGTCGATATGATGGCCGCCCAGCTTGAGATCGAGCACTTTTGGGCAGGGGCATTGCGCCGCGCGGTGATTGATGGTGATGTGGAAACAGGGTCGGTCATGGCAGGCCAATCGGTGGGCATGGTGAC
>JADYXV010000383.1 GCA_020853995.1 Novosphingobium sp. | reverse complement strand
GTATCGATGTTTCGTTGGAAGTCTCGCATTTCTGCGTTGTGGATGCAGGGGGCGTGATTGTGAAGGAAGCGCGGGTCGCGAGCGAACCGTAACCGCCCGATTGATGCCGCCTACCGTTGTTAAGCTACGTCGTTATTGACGTCGTTATGTACGTCGTATGCGGTGGAGGCCAAGTTGGGGATGGAGGTTCTGGGCGTTGAGCGTCGCCGTCGATGGACTGATGCAGCGAAGCTTGAGATCCTTTCCGAAGTCAATACGAATGGCTGGACGCTAGCTGATGTAGCCCGTCGCCACGATCTGACCCGTCAGCACCTTTATCAATGGCGGCGTGAATTGCGCGTGAAGGGTTTATGGTCTGACACCGACACGGACGCGTTTGTTAGCGTCGAGTTGTTGCCTGTGGCTGGTGCCGCGCACGAGCCTGTCATTTGCGATGTTGGCCCGCCGGAGATGACGATCACGCTGCGTAACGGTCGGCAATTGCGCTGTCGTGAGACGATCTCGGATAAGGCATTGTCGCATTTGTTGCACGTGCTGGAGGCATCATGATCGGGCCTGGGACCGGTGTGCGAGTTTATTTGTCTTGCGGTACGACAGACATGCGCAAGAGCATTGCGGGTCTGTCGCTGCTGGCACAAGATCATCTTCACCAGAGCCCGACCAGCGGGGCGGTCTTCGCCTTTCGCGGGCGCAGGGGTGATCGGCTGAAGCTCTTGTACTGGGATGGCCAAGGTTTTTGCCTGTATTACAAGATCCTGCAGAAGGGCACATTCCCATGGCCCAGCAGCGGCGATGCGGTCGCTCGGCTGACCAGCGCGCAATTGGCGATGCTGTGGGAAGGCATTGATTGGCGCCGACCTTCGTGGGGTGCACCGCCTGCGCGCGTGGGCTGATTTCTTGCCCTGATTTGCACTATTTTCTGGCGGTTTTGCGCCATTTTTGCTAACAAAGGCCATGTCGCCACAGCCCGCATCGTTGCCCGATGATCCTGACGCACTCAAAGCGTTGGTGGCTCAGCTGCAGGCTCAAAACAGCGCTTTGACTGCAACCGTGCGTGTGTTCGAGCAGCACATTGCTAACCTGCAATTGCGCATCGCCAAGCTTAAGCGTCAGGCCTTTGGCAAGGCATCAGAGAAGGTCGAACGCGAGATCGAACAACTTGAGCTGGCGCTTGAAGATCTGCTGATCGCCAGAGCTGAAGCCAGTTCAACACCGCCGGTTGCGGCCGAAGAGGCATCCGATCTCGCCAACGCCGATGCGGTGACACAACGTGCGCCGCGCCGCCGCCCAAGAGTATCCGCCGAGACGCCGCGTGAACGCCGTGAGTTCGATCCGGGTACGGCCTGCCCCGATTGCGGCGGCGCCTTGCGCCTGGTAGGCGAAGACGTCAGCGAGATGCTGGATTTGATTGTCGCGCAGCTCAAGGTTATCGAGATTGCACGCCTCAAAAAGTCCTGCCGTGCCTGCGAGAAGATGGTCCAGGTCCCAGCGCCTTGCCGCCCCATTCCCGGGAGCATGGCAACGGCTTCGCTGCTGGCCTACATTCTGGTCTCCAAATTCGATGACCACTTGCCGCTCTATCGGCTGAACGAGATCTTCGCCCGTATGGGCGTGGATATCCCCGACACCACCCTCGTCGATTGGTGCGGCCGTACGATGAAGTTGCTTTTGCCGCTGATTGAACGGATCGAGAGCCATGTTCTTGCCGGCGACGTTCTGCACGCCGATGATACCCCTATCCGAGTGCTCGATCCCAGCCTGCGCAAGGCGGGCGTCAGCGGCAATCTGGGTAAAGGCGTTCGGCAAGGGCGGATATGGGCCTACATTCTCGATCAGCGACCTTGGGCTGGTCGGGCGCCACCGGGTGCGGCTTACAAATTCGCTGCCAACTGGAAAGAGGAGCATGTCCTTGGACACCTGCGCCATGCCCACGGCATCCTTCAGGCTGATGGTTATAAAGGCTATGGCAAGCTCTATGCCCCGGGCGCTGATGGCATTGCGCAATTCCGGGAGGCGGCCTGCTGGGCGCATCTACGCCGAGACTTCCATGACCTATGGGTGGGAGCTAAATCGCAGATCGCCCGCGAAGCGCTAGATCGCATTGGTGCCATCTACGACATCGAGGCTCAGATCACCGGGCAAAGCGTACAAGCGCGCCATGCCGCGCGACAATTGCACAGCAAACCCAAGGTTGCGGCATTCCATGCCTGGGCTCAAATCCAGCTCACCAAAATCCCTGCCAAGGGCGATCTGGCCAATGCTTTCCGATACGCGCTGACCCGTTGGCCAGCCTTCTGCCTCTTCCTTGAGGATGGCCGTGTCGCTATCGATAACAACCCTGCTGAGCGCGCCCTAAAACCCATTGGAATCGGCAGGAAAAATTGGCTTTTTGCGGGCTCTGACACTGGTGCTGAAACACTGGCGCGCGCCATGACGATTATCGAAACGGCCAAAATGAATGGGCTCAACCCGCAAGCCTACCTGGCCGATGTCATCAAGCGCATCAATGAGCACAAGATCAATCGTCTCGATGAACTGCTGCCCTGGAACTGGGCGCCGCTGGTCTCACAAGCGCAGGCTGCCTGATGGCCACCGTCACCCATGTCTACTTGGCGAGCTATGTGGCCAAGATGCTGGATGAGCACCCCGAGCTAAGGCCTGTGGACATTTAGCGAAGGGCAATTTTGCACGCGGCAAGATTGATCATTGCTCGGTAGCTCTGATCTGTCTTTTCGTAGCG
>JADYXV010000382.1 GCA_020853995.1 Novosphingobium sp. | reverse complement strand
TGGGAGTCACTTGTCGAAAAAGTCGAGCATGTTTCACCGCTCGTCGGGTCTACAATGCGCCTTGCCTTGCGGATCGTTGACCTGAAGCCTGGCGTTCTGCGCTATCAATTGGCATCCGGTGTGCCGGGTGATCCGGGCGCTGATATTCGCCGCGCACTGAACCATGTGACGGGTGAGGCTTGGATTGTCGAACAGGCTGAGGGCGATGCGGCGCCAAGCCTGGAGGAATTGCGGGCAGCCAAAGTAGCGGCAGATGCTGTCGCGCTAAAGCAGGACCCTTTGGTGAAGGCTGCGCTGGAAGCATTTCCGGGTGCAGTGATCGTTGACGAAGAAAGCTCGCCAGAGCACGAAAAAAGACCTTGGAGCAAACGCGCATGAAGTCGATGGAAGAGATGATCCAGGCCGCCCAGGCAGCCGCGCAGACCATCCAGAAGCAAATGGAAGATGCCCAGACCACGCTTGATTCTATCGAGGTCGAAGGCATTGCCGGTGGTGGTCTTGTCCGCATACGCGCTTCGGCCAAAGGCCGCGTGATCGGCGTGGCCATTGATGACAGCCTGCTCGTGCCTGCCGACAAGGGCATTCTTGAAGACCTTGTTGCGGCAGCATTTAATGACGCGCGTGGCAAGGCGGATGCTGCTGCTGCAGAAGAAATGCAGAAAGTGCAGATGGCTGCCGGCATTCCGCCCGGCTTCAAGCTGCCATTCTGATCGGCCAGACGTTCTGGGGCCAGATAAACTAAGGAATGCAGATTTGAGTTTAACCGTTCTGGCAGGTGTTGCGCTGATTTCAGGCGCCGCAGTCCCTATGTCGGAAGTGTCCGGACAGGACGCGCTGCCACAAACCACGTCAGAGCCAGTCGCATCTCCAGTGCAGTCTGAAACGCCGGTCACTTTGCCAGTTCCGGAATTTGCGCCGGCCACGGCTGCAGCACCGCCGCCTGCGCCACCGCTGGACGAAATCAGCCAATCTGCTGATGAAGGTATCGTTGTGTCGGGCGAACGCAGTCCGGCACAAGACCCTATGCAGTCCGTCAATCAGGCGTCTTACGATGCTGTGCAAGCGGTTGACGGCGCGGTTATTGCCCCCATCGCAAAGCAATACGAAAAAGCAGTTCCGCGCCCGGTTCGGACAGGCTTGCGCAATTTTCTGGTAAACCTGACCGAACCCATCGTCGCGCTCAATTTTCTGTTGCAACTTAAGCCGGGCAAGGCTGCAGAAACGCTTGGCCGATTTGCGGTCAATTCGACCATCGGCATTGCCGGGGTGATGGACGTTGCCAAGACCAAGCCTTTTAACCTCCCCTACCGTCGCAACGGATTTGCTTACACATTCGGCTATTACGGCATTGGCAACGGGCCGTACATGTTCCTGCCGCTGGTCGGTGCTACCACGCTGCGCGATGTGATCGGCCTCAGCCTTGACCGATTCCTTATGCCGTTTGCCGTGGGTGGGCCGCTGCGCCACCCGGCTTATGTCTATGGCGGTTTTGTTGTGCGTTCGCTTGATGACCGTGTCGAAAACGACGAATTGTTCAAACGGATCGACGAGGAATCAAATCCTTACGCTTCGTACCGGGAATTCTATCTCAAAACCCGACAGGCGGAAATTGACGCGTTGAAGGGCAAGGCCGATTTCCAGCAGGAAGGCTCGATCACGCTGCCGGATACTGCACCTGCTACCCCTGTTGCTGCGCAAGTCTCTGTAACGCCGACAATTGTGTTCATCTCACAACCCGTCATCCAACCATTGCCTGCAGGCTACAAGCTGCCGCGCTGAACCAGCCTGCGGGATTGTACCCATTGTTCCTTTAACCGTTTTTCTACCGGGCAGGGCGGCATCGTGGCGCGTATGATCCACAAAGGAAGTGGTGAAAGCCATTGCGGCAGGGACAGGGCACCCCCATATCCCGGATAAGCCCAGGGCTGACTGCCCGGAATGACGGAAACGAAGTGAAAATGAATCTTTATCCTCTGCTTCCCTTGCGTGACATTGTGGTATTTCCCGGCATGGTCGTGCCGCTGTTTGTCGGGCGCGAAAAGTCCGTCTCTGCGCTTGAAGCGGCAATGGCCGGCAACAAGGATATCTTTCTGCTCGCGCAGCTTGATCCAGGCTGTGATGATCCGGATCGCGATGATTTGTATGAAACCGGCGTCATTGCCACGGTTCTGCAATTGCTGAAGTTGCCTGACGGCACTGTACGCGTGCTGGTTGAGGGGAAGGATCGCGCCAAGCTGAACGATCTGCGCGAAGAAACCACCGCCAATGGCGTGATGTTGGTTGCGCAGGTCGAACAGCTTGAGCCTGTTGTTGCATCGAGCACTGAAATTCAGGCAATGATGCGCTCGGTCGTTGATCAGTTCGCCGAATATGCGAAGCTTTCCAAGAAGTTGCCGCAAGATGCCGGCGGCCAGCTGGGCGATATCGAAGACGCCGGCAAGCTGGCGGATTCTGCAGCTGCCAACCTTGCCGTAAAAGTGGCCGACAAACAGGCCGTGCTGTCTGAAGCTGATCCGCTCAAGCGCCTTGAAATGGTGCTCTCCTTCATGGAGGGCGAACTTGGCGTGCTGCAAGTTGAACGCAAGATCCGTGGCCGCGTGAAGCGCCAGATGGAAAAGACGCAGCGCGAATATTACCTCAACGAACAGTTGAAGGCGATCCAGTCGGAACTGGGCGGTGGTGACGATGGTGAAGCCAACGAAATCGCTGAATTGGCTGAGAAAATCGATAAGCTCAAACTGTCGAAAGAAGCGCGGACCAAGGCGCAGGCCGAACTGAAAAAGCTCAAAGGCATGCAGCCGATGAGCGCCGAAGCAACCGTGATCCGCAATTATCTCGATGTTTTGCTTGGACTGCCTTGGGGCAAAAAGAGCAAGCTCAAGCGTGATTTGCCTGCAGCACAGGCCGTGCTTGATGCCGATCACTATGCGCTCGACAAAGTCAAAGACCGCATCATCGAATATCTGGCAGTGCAGGCACGCACCAACAAGCTCAAAGGCCCCATTCTGTGCCTCGTCGGCCCTCCGGGCGTCGGCAAAACGTCGCTTGGCAAATCCATTGCCAAGGCAACGGGCCGCGAATTTATCCGTCAATCATTGGGCGGTGTTCGGGACGAGGCTGAAATCCGCGGTCATCGCCGTACTTACATCGGCTCGCTGCCAGGCAAGATTGTCACCAATCTGCGCAAGGCGGGTACATCCAATCCGTTGTTCCTGCTCGACGAAATTGACAAGCTGGGGCAGGATTTCCGTGGCGACCCTGCGTCGGCGCTGCTTGAAGTACTTGATCCTGAACAGAATTCAAAGTTCCAGGATCACTACCTTGAGCTTGATATCGATCTGTCGGACGTGATGTTTGTCTGCACGGCCAACAGCCTGAATCTGCCGCAGCCGCTACTGGACCGGATGGAAATCATTCGTCTTGAAGGTTACACCGAGGACGAAAAAGTCCAGATTGCCGAACGCCACCTGATCGCCAAGCAGATCGAGGCGCATGGCCTCAAGAAGGGCGAATTCGACCTTACGCATGAAGCGTTGCGCGATCTCATCCGGTATTACACGCGTGAAGCAGGTGTTCGTACGCTTGAGCGTGAAGTTGCGCGTCTGGCCCGGAAATCTTTGCGCCAGATCCTCGAAGGCAAGACCAAGAACGTCACGGTAACGCCTGAAAACCTTGATGAATTCGCGGGCGTACGCAAGTTCCGTCACGGCGTTTCTGACGAGGAAAATCAGGTAGGGGCGGTTACCGGCCTTGCGTGGACCGAGGTCGGTGGTGAACTGCTGACGATCGAAAGCGTCACCGTGCCGGGCAAGGGTGCCGTGCGGACCACTGGGAAGCTGGGCGAAGTGATGAGCGAGGGCGTCCAGATGGCGTTCAGCTTCGTCAAGGCGCGCAGCCCTGCATATGGCATCAAGCCTTCGATCTTCCAGCGCAAGGACTTGCACATCCATTTGCCCGAAGGCGCGGTTCCCAAGGACGGCCCAAGTGCAGGGATCGGCATGGTTACGGCCATGATCTCGACGCTTACCGGCATTCCGGTGCGTGCTGACATTGCTATGACGGGTGAAGTCACGTTACGTGGGCGCGTGCTTGCCATTGGCGGGCTCAAGGAAAAGCTGCTTGCAGCGCTGCGCGGTGGTATCAAAACCGTTCTGATCCCTGAGGAAAACCGTAAGGATCTTGCTGAAATTCCTGCCAATATCAAAGCGGGTCTGGAGATTATTCCGGTAAGTCATGTTGATGAAGTTCTGGCTCACGCTTTGACAGCAAAGCCACAACCGATCGAATGGACCGAGGCGGATGACCTGGCAACGCAACCGGGGCAGCCTGGCTCGGGACAAGTGCCTTCACATACCGCTCATTGATACATCCCGACTGCTCCGCCTGCACGAACATGATCG
>JADYXV010000381.1 GCA_020853995.1 Novosphingobium sp. | reverse complement strand
CGTCAGCTTCTTGCGCGCCATCCCAGGCTGCGCTCACCATCGCGCGGTCAAGACGGCGCTTTGGTTCAAACAAGCCCGGCGTATCGGCCAGAATGATCTGCGTCTCGCCCGCCAAGGCAATCCCCATCAGCCGCGCGCGCGTCGTTTGCGCTTTGGCAGATACAATCGCCACTTTCTGCCCCACCAGCGAATTGACGAGGGTCGATTTACCGGCGTTTGGCGCGCCAAGCACAGCCACAAGGCCACATTTTTCAGTCATCTATGAAAATCTCTATCGTTAAGTCGGGTGACTATAGGCCAAAAGCCCGTCAGGCATAAGCCTGCATGAACGCACGCGCAGCCGCCGTTTCGGCTTCCTGCTTGCTTGATCCGCGCGCGGTGCTCTCGCCCACGCCTTTGACTTCGACCGACACCGTAAAAGTCGCCGAATGATCCGGCCCGTCGCGGGTGACCAGCGTATAGACAGGCGGCTTGCGGCGGTTGCCCGCGGCCCATTCCTGAAGCGCGGCTTTGGGATGTTTGCGCTGGCCGGTGCCTGACGCCATCGGCTTGTCCCACACCTTGCGCACAAAATCGCGCGCAGCATCAAACCCGCGTTCAACGAACAGCGCACCAATCAGCGCTTCCATCACGTCGCCCAGAATGTTGTCGCTCTGCACCCCGCCATCATCGCGCGCCTGTTTGCCCAAGCGGATATGCTGGGGCACGGCGATCGTGCGCGCCACATCGGCGCACGTCTCGCGGCTGACCAGCGCATTCAGGCGTTGCGAAAGCTTGCCTTCGGCAGCATCGCTTTTTTCGTGCAGCCAGTCAGCAATGACCAGCCCCAGCACCCGGTCGCCCAGAAACTCCAGCCGCTGATAATCACGCGCTTCGCCCATGGAACCATGCGTCAACGCATCAGCCCACAGATCCGCGCGGGCAGGGGCCGCGCCGGTCAATTCCGCAATGTAGGCGGCTGCGTCTGCAGACAGTGTGCTCAGAACGTGCCCCCGATGCGCTCCCAGCGCGCCGCGCTGAACCAGGTCCACGGCAAGACCCAGTTGGCACTGCCGTCAGTCGACCACATCATCACAGTTGCACGGCCCACAAGGTTTTCCTGCGGCACCAATCCGATGCCTGCGCCCTCCATGGCGGGGAAGCGGCTATCCATCGAATTGTCGCGGTTGTCGCCCATCATGAACAGCTGGCCTTCGGGCACCACTACGGGAGGCGTATCGTCCTGGGGGCGCAAGCCCAGGTCAAGCACGTTGTAGCTGCGCCCACCCGGCAGCGTCTCGCGATATTGCGGATAGTGGCAGGTCTGCGCTCCGTCTTTTTCGGTCACCGCAAAGTCCGGCGAGAGGCAGTCGGTGTTGGGGCTGACGGGAATGACAAAATCTTCCACGCGTTGCTTGGGCACGGCTTGCCCGTTCAAATGCAAAGTTCCGCCAATCATTTGCACGGTATCGCCCGGCAGGCCGATCACGCGCTTGATGTAGTCAACATCGTTGGTTGGCGGCGCTTTGAAGATGGCAACATCGCCGCGTTCGGGCTGGCTGGCCAGAATGCGTCCGGGGATCAACGGCAGGCTGAACGGCAAGGAATACTTGCTAAACCCGTACGGCCACTTTGCCGCCAGCAAATAGTCGCCGTTCTCCAATCGTGGAAGCATTGATTCCGAAGGAATATTGAACGGTGCAAAGATAAAACTGCGGAATATCGCCACCACCAGCACCAGCTTGATCAGGAAGACGGGGAAACTGTCCTCCTTCTTTTCTTTCTTTGCTGGTGGAACAGCGGCCATCGGCTGTGGTGAAGCGTCTGGTGAGGCGTCGGGCGTGTCGTTCATCATCGCGGTCATGTTGCCAGCCGTGGCCTTCGTCAAGTGTGTTATTTAGCCAATACAGTCGAAGAAATACGAATTTAAACCTTACGCGGCTATGAACAGGCGGGTTGGCGATGGCCTGTCGGACAGGCATAACGCCGCGAACTCGATGCGTATGAAAGACTGTGATCATGACTGCCCAGCAAGCCGAACCACTTTGGACCGCGCTAGAAAGCCTTGCGCAGCCTACCCTGAGAGAGCTTTTCGAAGATTCTGCCCGGCTCGGCACTTATGCAACCGACCTTGATCTTCCCGGTGGCCCCATCCGGTTCGATTGGTCAAAAACGCACCTGTCTGCTGAAGTTGAAGCAAAGCTTGCGGAAATTGCCACGGTCATGGACTTTTCTGGTCGTCGCAACGCGTTGATCGGGGGCGAAAAAATTAACAATACCGAAGGCCGCGCCGCAGAGCACACTGCCCAACGCGGCATCGGCAAAGACTCCAGTGTCGAAGAAGCCGCAGCATTTCACGCCCGCATGCAGATGCTTGTCGATGCGATCCACGAAGGCGCATTAGGCGAAGTCAAAAGCCTGATCCACATCGGTATCGGCGGTTCTGCGCTCGGCCCGGCACTGGCCATCGATGCGCTGACCCGCAATGGGGCCAAGGTTGCGGTGCATGTTGTATCAAACATTGACGGTTGCGCGTTGGAAGCTGCGATGAAGGCTTGCGATCCCGCCACCACGATGATCGCGCTCGCCTCCAAAACCTTCACCACCACCGAGACCATCACCAATGCCTTGAGCGCGCTTGATTGGCTGCGCGATGGCGGGGTATCCGATCCTTTCGGCCGCGTCATCGCGCTCACAGCGGCACCTGAGAAGGCTGTAGAATGGGGCGTTGATGAGACCCGCGTACTGCCATTCTCCGAAACCGTTGGCGGGCGCTATTCGCTCTGGTCCTCCATCGGCTTTCCCGTGGCGATTGCGCTTGGCTGGCAGGGCTTTGCAGAATTTCTCGATGGCGCCGCCGCGATTGACCGCCACTTCATCGATGCAGACATCGGTGAAAACGTCGTGGTCCGCGCCGCCTTTGCCGATCTCTATTACGCGCAAGTGCGTGGCTGCCAGACCCGCGCGGTGTTTGCCTATGATGAACGTCTTGCGTTGCTGCCAAGCTATCTCCAGCAGCTTGAAATGGAATCCAACGGCAAGCGCGTTCATGCCGATGGCACCCCGCTTCACCGCGCCAGTGCACCGGTCACATGGGGCGGGGTTGGCACAGATGCACAGCACGCCGTGTTCCAGTTGCTCCATCAAGGCACACACCTGATCCCGGTCGATTTCCTCGCAGTCAAGGCACAAGGCCATGATCTTGACCCTGCGCATCACGAAATCCTGCTGTCCAATTGCTTTGCCCAAGGCGCAGCACTGATGGCTGGCAAAAACTCGGAAGATGGCGCGCGCGCCTATCCCGGTGATCGTCCGTCAGCCACGATCCTGTGCGATGAACTGAACCCCGCAACACTGGGCGCACTGATCGCCTTCCACGAACACCGCACCTTCGTTTCAGCAGTGATGCTCGGCATCAATCCGTTCGACCAGTTCGGTGTTGAATTGGGCAAGGCTATTGCCAAACAGATCGAATCCGGCGGCGGCGATGGCTTTGATCCTTCGACCGAGGCCTTGTTGGCGGCCGCGGGCATCGGCGCATAACGGGCAAACAATTGTACTCAAAGCCTCTGGTCTTGCGAAGGACCAGAGGCCATATGCGCACATCGTACAGGAGCGCATTATGGCTGAGCAGGAATTCGACTACGACCTTTTCGTGATCGGTGCCGGATCGGGCGGCGTACGCGCAAGCCGGATTGCATCCAGCCACGGCGCTCGCGTTGCTGTGGCCGAAGAGTTTCGCGTTGGCGGCACTTGCGTGATCCGTGGCTGCGTACCAAAGAAGTTGCTGGTTTACGGTTCACACTTCGCCGAAGAATTGCAGGACGCCGCCAATTATGGCTGGACGGTCGAGAAGATGTCGTTCGACTGGCCGACGTTACGTGACGCGGTGCTGAAGGACGTTGATCGCCTCAATACGGCCTACACCAACACGTTGGAAAACAATAAGGTCGAACGCTTCCTTGAACGCGCCACGATCACCGGGCCAAACTCGGTCAAACTGGCTGATAGCGGACGCGAGATTACCGCAAAGTACATCCTGATCGCTACCGGCGCATGGCCCGTCATGCCCGAATTTGCAGGCAGCGAACATTGCATCACTTCAAACGAAGTGTTCCACCTGGAAAGACTGCCAAAGCGTGTCGTCATTTCGGGCGCGGGCTATATCGCGATGGAATTCGCGGGCATTTTCAATGCACTCGGCAGTAACGTAACGGTCGTAAACCGCAGCGAGGCCGTGCTTCGTAGCTATGATGAATCGCTGCGTGACCGTTTGCTGCAAATCACCATGGCGCGCGGCATCCAGTATCGCTTCAATTGCCCGTTTGAGCGCGTCGAAAAGCAGGAAGATGGCACTTTCCACGTCTTCCTTGGTGGCCAACCTGATCCGATCATTGCCGATGTCGTGCTCGTCGCCACAGGCCGTCGCCCCAAGACGGACGGCCTCGGCCTTGAAACTGTGGGGATTACGCTGGGCCAGCGCGGTGAAATCCCGGTCGATGACACTGCCAAAACTGCATGCGACAGCATCTATGCCGTCGGAGACGTAACCGATCGCGTGCAACTTACCCCCGTCGCCATCCGCGAAGGCCAGGCCTTTGCTGACCGTATCTTCGGCGGCAAGGAGACGACGCTCAATTACGATTGCATCCCGAGCGCGGTATTCTCCCAGCCGCCTCTGGCAGGTGTCGGCATGACCGAGGCCGAAGCGCGCTCGGCATTCGGCGGCAATATCCGCGTTTATTCATCGGATTTCCGGCCCATGAAGAACGTCTTTGGCCATCGCCCCGAGCGTGGCCTTTACAAGATGATTGTCGATGCCACGACGGGGAAGGTTCTCGGCATCCATATGATCGGCCCGGATTCGCCTGAAATTCTGCAAGCAGCCGCCATTGCCGTCAAAGCAGGCCTGACCAAGGATGATTTTGATGCAACCGTGGCCTTGCATCCGTCGATGGCCGAAGAACTCGTCCTGATGCGTTAAAGCTGGGCAGGGAGGGTCAGATTCCGGCGTTCCATTGGTAACCGGAATGATCCTCCCAATAGCCACCCTTGCCGCCATAAATCCCGTCAAGCGAAGCAACGGCCTCGATCTTCATCACATATTTGGCCTGCTTATAGCCAAGCTGGCGTTCGGCACGAAGCCGGATCGGCGCGCCATGCCCCACCGATAGCGGTTGGCGGTTCATTGTATGGGCAAGAATGGTCTGCGGATGAAACGCCTCGACCATATCGATGCTTTCATAGAACGGCGTGCCCGAGAAATCGTCGGCACAATGAAACACGACATATTTGGCGTTCGCTGAAACACCCACATGCCGCAGTAACAGCGCCAGTGGCACACCTGTCCATTCGCCAATCGCGCTCCACCCTTCCACACAATCGTGGCGGGTGATCTGTGTTCGTTGCGGTGCAGACTTCAACTGCGCCAATGACATCGCAACAGGACGGGCAACAAGGCCACCAATCACCAGCTTCCAATCGACAAAGCCGCTGGCCATGTGCGCGGCATAGTCTGCCGATGCAGGCATCCGGTTGCCATTGACGCGAAACCGGGGTGACAAGTCGGCGCGGGTGAATTCGGGAGCCAAGGTGTTTGGACCTGTCACCAATTTCTGGCTGCTCAACGTCGCCTTTTCACCCAAAGTCAGCACTTTACGCACCGTGGGTGAAGTTGTGATCTTGTCGCACCCTGCCACCAACAACCCTGTGGCCCCGGCCAATGCCGCGCGGCGCGATATCAGTGTCATGACAGGTCCTCCAGGCGAACAGCGGGCAGGCGATACCAGCCCGTCACCATCGACCGTAATTCGTTAAGCGGCCCTGCCAAGACAACCATCAGCAGGTGAACAAGGATAAACACACCAAAACCGGTGGCGCACAAAAAATGGATGGATCGGGCCGATTGCCGCCCGCCAAAGATATCGAGCAGCCAGGGAAATGCCGCGTTGAGCATGGGCGACATCGTCAGTCCCGTAAGAACCACCAACGGGATCAACACAAATATCACGCCCAGATAAGCGATTTTCTGCAACGGGTTATAGGCCCTTGCAGCGTCGCCTGCGGGAAAGCGCAGGCGCGCATGATCTTTCAGATCTTGCCACAAGTGGGACAGTTTGCGCTCATGCGCTTGCAAGGCGAGATCGCGGGACAAGTGCTTTGAAAACAACGAATAGAGCAAATACAAGGCCGCCGAAATCACCAGCACCCATGCAAAAAAGAAATGCCACTGCCGTCCTTCGGCCAGACTGTAGTAATTGGGTATCGTAACCAGTGGCGGAAACGCCCGGATCGAATTTTCGGTGAAGCCCAGGAATCCGGTGGTCGGAATTTCAAGGCCGGCAAGGTTCAGGAAACCCTCTTGCCCGCGCCTTCCGATGACCAGCCACGGTTCATCGAAATTCGCGCCATAGGTACCCCAATAAAGCCTTGGATGAGCGTTAAAAATCGTAGCCCCGCTCATCATCATCACGAGGATGCTCAAGGCGTTTATCCAGTGCCATAGCCGCACCGGCAAGCGCGTCCGATAAACCAGCGTTCGCGGATCGACTTGTTCTGTGTCTTGCGGCGCTTCGGTTGCTTCAATCACGGCCACGCCCGTCTCTCCCGGTGTGATGTGAAAGACAAGCTGCCATGATCACCGCAAAGTGCAAGCCCGGCAACGCATCGTCACCTTCAAGTCCAACTCGCCGCTGCCGGTTTGCGCCTGGAAAGCGCAATCAGATCTGCCCGTGAGAATGGTCGCTCGCTTGCAGCCACAACGCAGGATAACGGCACGGGACGCAAAGCTGCCCAGGCAGCCTTCCCGATATGTCCGAATTTGCGGGCGTTGCTGATGACCGTGCGGTGATCCCACGCATGGTCCCCGCGCCGCGCCACTTCCCGCGCAATCTCTCCATAAATTCCAGCAGCTGCCAGAATCGCCCAACGCTGCCGACCCTTCAACCGCGCTGCGCCAATCCGCGCTGAACATTCGTAAATATGGGCCATTTTGCACATCTTGCCGACGATCCGCGTCAGTTGTGCGCGGAACCTTGGCCGCAATTGTTCTCCCGGCGGAATATCCTCTGCCACCAGCCAATCGATTGGTATGTAACAGCGCTCTGCTGCATCATCTTCTTCAATATCGCGCGCGATATTGGCCAATTGAAACGCTATGCCCAGATCACAGGCCCGGTCGAGCGTGTCCACTTCGTCAGGATGAACACCCATCACGACCGCCATCATCACGCCCACAGCGCCCGCCACATGCCAGCAATAGCGCATGAGGTCACCTTCGGAGTGCGGCTGCCAATCGGCCGCATCCAGCGCAAACCCTTCGATGACCGCGTCAGCCATGTCCAAAGTCAGGCCAGTCTCGCGCGCCACAAGGCCCAGCGCATCAAATGCCGGATCGCCAGCGTCCTGCCCTGCAAAGGCGAGAGCGGTCTTGGTGCGCACAATCTCCAACCGTTCTGCAGCCCCGCTCTGGTCGCCAAGCGCGCCGCCGTGGTCCTGTGCATCCACAATGTCGTCGCAACGGCGGCACCATGCATATAGCAACCACACCCGCTCGCGCGTTTCACGATCTAACAGAGGGCTCTCCGCTGCAAAGCTCTTAGAGCCTTTCAGAATAGAGGTGCGCGCGTTACTAACGAGGGCAGCGCGGCGATCCAAACTCATATTTTGCGACATGGCTTAGAGGTCG
>JADYXV010000380.1 GCA_020853995.1 Novosphingobium sp. | reverse complement strand
TGATGAATTTGCGGATGCCGTTGACTTGCAAGCGCCGATAGACGAGCCGCATGAATTCCGGATCAGCCTGCTGCCAGGCGATGAAGCGCAGGCCGGTGGTGATATATTGCAGCGGGGTGCGCGGCATGGCCGCATGGATGCGGCGGATGCGCTCCCATGGATTGTTGCGGAAATAGCGGACGGCAACCGCCATATGGCTCGACGAAGTGAAATCGATGGCACGAAAACCGACGCGATCCACTTGACCGGCGATCTGAAGCATGTGCGCGGTCGAAAGCCCGGTTGCGCCCCAGAGCGACTGGTTGCCATCCCGCATTGAGACATCGGTAAGGTGAATTTCAGCCATCAGGCCAGCCCCTCGAAAAAGCGGGTGTCAACGCCACCCGCCACAAAGCGCGGGTCTGCCGCGATGCGCTGGTGCAAGGGCGTGGTGGTGGAAACGCCTTCGATGTGCGTGACGGCAAGCGCGGCGGACAGCTTCGCCACCGCCTCTTCCCGCGATTTGCCGGAGACGATGATCTTGCCGATCAGCGAGTCATAATAAGGCGGTACCTGCCCGCCATTGCTCATATGCGTATCCACACGGATGCCGGGGCCAGCGGGCCAAGCCGCACGCGTGACGGTGCCGGGGGAGGGGCGGAAATCCATATTCGCATCTTCGGCATTGATCCGGACCTCAATGGCATGGCCGCTGGGCTGCACCATTTCCTGCGTCAGCGAAAGTCGCGCGCCAGCGGCTACCAGCAATTGCTGCTCGATCAGATCGACGCCGGTGATCGCTTCGGTGACAGGATGCTCCACCTGAATGCGGGCGTTCATTTCCAGAAAGAAGAAATCGAAACTCTCGGCATCAACGAGGAATTCGACCGTTCCAGCGCCCTTGTAATGGAGATGTTGCGCCAGACGCACCGCAGCCTCCTCAATCGCCGCGCGTGAAGCATCGGGCAAGGCAGGCGCAGGGGCTTCCTCCACCAGCTTCTGGAAGCGGCGCTGAATGGAACAATCGCGGGTGCCAAGGTGGATGGCGGTCTCGCCATCGCCGAGCACTTGAACCTCCACATGGCGACCTGCCGCAACAAAACGTTCCACATAAATGCGCGGATCGCCGAACGACGCCTGTGCTTCGGCCCTCGCCATGTCGATCATCGCGTCCAGCTGATCGGGCGCATCGACGCGCTTCATGCCCTTGCCGCCACCGCCGGAGACCGCCTTGAGCAACACCGGGAATCCTGTTTCCTGCGCGCGTGCCAACGCTGCGGCCTTGTCTGCCGCCTCGCCACCGGGAACGACGGGCAGACCTGCTTCGATGCCGACCTTGCGGGCCATCAGCTTGTCACCCATCGCGCGGAGGCTCGCGACCTCAGGGCCGACAAAGATGATCCCGGCCTCGGCAGCGGCAATCGCGAAAGCCGCGTTTTCGGAGAGGAAGCCATAGCCGGGGTGGATCGCGTCCGCTTTCGCCACCTTGGCTGCTGCAATCACCGCCTCCACCGACAAATAGGATTGCGCCGATGGCGCGGGGCCGACCAGTGCGACCTCATCCGCAACACGCGCAGGCAGGCTGTTGGCATCTGCAGCAGACACGCCGAGGATCGTCGTCATCCCCAGCCTCTTGGCTGTGCGGATCACGCGCAGCGCAATCTCTCCGCGATTGGCGATGAACAGCCGCTGGATCATGCCGAAACGTGCATCAGCACGGCGTCTTTCTGCACCATGGCCGCATTGTCCGCCAGGATCGCCACGATTTCGCCTGAACAGCCCGCATGAACAGGGTTCATCAGCTTCATCGTCTCGACAATGCCGACGACCGTTTCCGGGCCAACCTGATCGCCTTCTTCCACAAAAGGCGGGGCACCCGGCGAGGGTGCGCGATAGAAGGTGCCGGGCAGGGGGGCCGTGATGCCCGCCATACCTGCGGGCAAGGTGACTGCTTCGCTTGTTTCCGCAACCGTCGCCGGTGCATCGCTTTCAGAGAAATCCCAGTCCTGCGTCCAGCTGCTGCCTTCACGGTTAACGCGCAGGCGAAAGCGCGTGGTGCGGATGTCGAGCCGGTCATATCCGCCACCATCGAGCAGTGCGACAATCTCTGCAACATCATCGGGGGAGAGGGGGAGGTCGGTCACAGCCCCAGCACCCCCCGCGCCTTTGCGATGATGGCATCGGCAAATTCCGGATCGTTGAAGTGCGCATCAAGCACCTGCACGCCGACGTTTGCGGGCATCACGCCCTTGGCATAGTCGGCAAAGGGTGGCGGCAGCGAGGGATCATGGATGTGCCCGTCCGGGCTGTCATGGTTGGAAAAGCCCTTGAGTGGAATATAGAAGCTGACAGGGCCTTTTGCCGTGGCGAACATTTCCGCCAGCCGATCCGCCAGTGCCTTCAGCTCGGGCAATTCGGTGCGCACAGCAGTGAGCGCCGGGTTGTGGATATGGTATCGCTTGCCGGGGAATTGCTTTTCGGAAATCTCGATCGGACCACCGATGATGAAATCTGCAGTGCCCGGCGCGAAGATGGCG
>JADYXV010000379.1 GCA_020853995.1 Novosphingobium sp. | reverse complement strand
TGAGATAAAGTTCCACTCTCTTCACCCTCCGCCTCCGCGCAAAGGCGAAGGTCTAGCAGGAGTGGCCCCTTTTTAATCCGGTGCTACCGTCCGATGAATGGCCCCTTTTATTGCCGGTGTTCTCAATAATCCGCAACACGGCATAACCGGTGCGTTGATCTGCCGGCAAGACATCTACTTGCAGTTGTTGGAAGGGCCTGCCGATGCAATCGGGAAGTTGTACGAAGGCATCCTCGCCGATAACCGGCACATGGACGTAACGCTATTGAACCGTGCCGAAGTTGACGATCGGATGTTCCCGGACTGGGCCATGTTGCATGATCCTGCGCATTCTTGGCATTGGTCACCCGACGAGGTGAATGCCGGCGCAATCGGTAATGCTTCTGTACAGGAATTGCAGAACGTTTTTCGGCAAGCCGGAACAGGTGCTACGACGAAGTAATCGTCCGGTTGGTGTTCGATACGGTTTATGGCGTCAGGAGTGTTACGGTGTCTCTTGCGCCAGAAATGTCTGGACCGGTTGCAGAGACTTTGCCGGATCTTCCTCGAACGGCACATGGCCAAGACCTGGCAGATGGACGAGCGTCGCGCCGGGGATTTGCGCCAGATAATCGGCGGCATTGGAGACAGGGATCATACCGTCCTTGTCACCCCATAGCAAAAGCGTTGGTGCTGTTATCCGGGCCAACGTAGGCTTTGGGTCGCGCAAAACTGTCTGCTTCATCCGCGCAAGAATTGCGCGCCGGACGCCCGGCGCCAGCATCATATCGTGATAGCGGCCCAGAGTTGCCTCGCTTAATTTTTCCGGCCGGGCATAAGCAGCAGCCAGATTGGCTTTCAGCATGCTGCGCGGTGTAACATACGGTAGCGCCTGCATGATGAGCGGGATTTCAGGCGCTTTGCCATATTCAAATCCGGGGCTTGCAAAGCCATCGGGTGAGATCAGGACCAATCGCGCGGTCCGTTCTGGCTGGGACGCGGCAAAAGTCCACGCAATGCGCCCGCCCAATGAATTGCCGATGATATGGGCGCGCTTTATGCCAAGCTGATCCAGCAATCCTGCGATTATCCGGACCGCGCGTTCGTCGCTATAGTCGTTTTTCGGATCAGGGCCGGTCATGCCGAAGCCGGGCAAGTCAAAGCGGATCACCCGGTAACGCGCGGACAGAGCCTTTGCCCATGGCTCCCATGTGTCAAGGCTTGATCCAAAACCATGCAGAAGGACGATGGCAGGGGCATTGCGTGGACCTGTATCACGCAGCCTGAGACGCACACTTTCAATGATGCGGTATTCGCCGGGATAAGGCGTTTCGAGTAGATCGCGAGGCTTGTCAGGCGAATAGAGCCAGGCAGACAGAGCTGCGAGCGCTATGATGGTCAACCCCGAAGCCCAGCGCAGGATCGCCGATTTTGATTTGCCGCTCGCCGAATCCGCTTGGTTCATGAACAAGTGCTACGCGAACTTCGTGCAGACTGTCATACTCAAAACCGCGCTCTTCAAATTTCGCGCCTTGAAAGGCTTTTAGAAGTTGTCATTCGCGCAAAGCAGAGTTCTTGATGCGGATCAGTGGCCCGAGGATATAGTCGAGGATTGTTTGCTTGCCGGACAGAATGTTGACCTCGGCAGTCATGCCGGGCAGCACAGGACGACCATTGCCAAAGTTCGTGGCATCGGCGCGCAGACGCGCCCGATAATATGGTTCGCCACGCGGATCTTGCAAAACGTCCGGGGATACATCGTAGACTTGCCCGGTCAGGCTGCCGTAGACTGCGGAATCATAAGCTGAAATCTTGATGGATGCTGGCAACTTTTCCCATACTTCGCCACGGTCTTTGGGGGCAATGCGCGCTTCGATCATGATGATCTTGTCCACCGGCACGATCTCTGCCAGCGGCTCTCCGCCGCGGATCACGCCGCCAACGGTCTGTATGAAAAGCTTGTTGACGACGCCGTCCATAGGCGCACGAATTTCCTCGCGCTGTGCCTTGTCCTGAAAGGCCAGCATGGCCTCGTCAGCTTTCGCCAATTCCAGCCTGAGACGGGACGCCTGTTCTTCGGTCTCCTGAACCATACGGGTCCAAACCTCGCCTTGGCGGGCGGACGCCGATGAAATCTGCGCGCGCGTTTCAGGAATCTGGTTTTGCACATCGGCAATGCGTGTTCGCAGCGAAAGCAAGGCCGAGCGCTTTTCCAGAACATCCCGTTCTGAAATGGCTTCGGCTTGATAGGCCCTTTCAAGCTTACCCAACTGGACCATCAGCAGAGCTTCTTCGCTGCGCAAATTGGCCAGTCGTGCGTTCAAGGAGGCAAGTTGTGCCCGCTTGGCATTGGCTTCGCCGTTTGCGATTCCGTCAACTGATCCGCGTTGCTGGATGCGCGAGGCAAACAAGGCTTCTTCTGATCGCGCAATTTCAGGGGCAAGCGCGGCAAGCGCCGGCGGTGTCACGAAATAGCGCGCTCCGCCAACTTCGGCGTCCATGCGTGCCAGCATGATTTTTTTGGCCGTCACATCAATTCGCGCATTTTCCAGATCGGATGCCGTAATCTGGTTTTTCACCAGCATCAGGATCTGGCCTTTTTCAACGCGCTGGCCTTCTTGCACCAAAATCTGCTGCACAATCCCGCCCTCAAGGTGCTGGATGACCTGATTTTGTACCGAAGGCAAAACACGGCCGGATCCACGGGTGACTTTTTCAATTTCAAACACGCTGGCCCAGCTCAGGAAGCTGACGATCATAACGCCCAACACCACGAGAAGCCTGCTTGTGCCGCGCGTTTTGATGCGCCCACTCCATGGCTTCAGCGTTGTCTCCTGATCGCTGATCCCCATGACCTTGCCGGAAAAGGCATTGGCCAGTTCGCGGCTCGAGACGTTCTCGTACAGGAAGGCGCCGCCCATCTTCTGGATAATGCGGTCCCGGATTCCTACTAACGTCATTAACGTGGCCCTCGTGTGATCGAGCGTGTGATCGAGAGCAAGTACGCCTGTTTATGCTTAAAGGCTGAAAACCCCGGCGTATGGGAATCTGCGTATTACCCCGTGAACCCCAATTTACCTTTGTTTGGTTAATTCCCTGACAAGGAAATTGGGGCTCCACCACACATGCAAACACCGGCTGCCAGAGTTCAAATGAGTCTGCTGGACCGCGCGTTCTTGTTCCTTACCGGCAAGACGCCGCGGTACGACCAGCCGACTCAAGAACGGCAATTCCTCAACCCGCTGACGGTAATGGCTGCCCTGGAACGCCTTGCAACTCATTGCGGATATTCGGCGAGCGCCGAAATGTTAACGGCTGCCCTGCCGGTAAAAGAGGGTTTCTTCGACCCGCGTTATGTGCCCATTGCTTTGGGCCGGATCGGTATTCAGACCCGCGATTTTGGCGCGGCTCTGGGTGATATCGGCATTGAAGATCTGCCATTGCTGGCGATGGCTGGTGGCGAAGGTGCTGTTATTGTTACTGGTGCGCCAAGCCGCACCACTTTCACGATTATTGATGGTGATGGTGAACGCGAGGTCCTGCGAAGTGACTTGAGCGTTCTGGGAGATGTGACGCTTTTGGCCTGCGGCCACGGTGATCCGCAAAACGGCTTGGACTTTGAAGACGAGCGAGCCTTCGTTCGCAAAAATCCCCGGCTGTGGATGCTGGGCGTGTTCATGTCGGAGCGCCGCCGGCTTGTGCAGATGGTCATGACTGCGGCCCTGCTTAACTTATGTGGCCTTGCGCTGCCTTTGTACATGCGGGCGATTTACGACAAGGTTGTGCCCAATCTGGCGATTGAATCGTTGTGGGCGCTGTCTGCCGGTGTCGTTCTGGCGTTAATCTTTGAATTTGCCTTCCGTCAGATCCGTACAAGCTTTGTTGATGCGGTTGGCGTGCGTGTCGCACAAGTCGTGCAGAACCGTGCCATGAACAGCTTTATGAGCGCGCGACTGGGCCGAAAGAATCCCGGTGTCGGGTCGATGATGAATGCGTTGCGCGATGTTGATTCCATCGCGCTTTTCGTACCCCAACTGATCGTCACTTTCCTGATCGACATTCCATTTTTTCTGGCGTTTGTCGCGCTTATCGCCTTGATCGGCGGGTACACTGCGTTTGCTCCGGTGATCGGCGCTGCCTGCCTGCTGGCCGTTGGCATGGTGGCCAGTTTTGCTGCACGCCTGTCGGCCACGCGTTGTTCCAAGCTTATGCATGCACGCAACAATCTGGTTGTTGATGCAGCGGGCGGAATTGAAACGATCAAAGCGAACATGGCCGAAGGGCATTTCCTGGGGCGCTGGGACAAGGTTTCGGATCACATCGGCGTCACGGCAAAGTCGGCGCGCAAATGGAATGATCTGCCCCAGTCGATGGCATCTTTGCTGGTGCAACTGGTGACGGTTCTGGTTGTCATCATCAGCGTATTCCAGATCAAGGCTGGCGTCATGACAACGGGCGCATTGATTGCAGTCAGCATGCTGACGAGCCGCGCGATGGCCCCGGTCACGACGGCCGTATCCTTGCTGTCCAAGGCCCAGCAGGCACGTACCCAGTTGGCGGGCCTTGCCGATCTTCTGGAACTGGAATCCGAACGTGAAATTCCTGATCCCGGTGTCCGCCAACAGGCAATCAAGGGTGAATTCAGCTTTTCGTCCGTCAGTTACAAGCATGAAGACAGCGCCGCATTTGCGCTGCAGGATGTATCTTTGACGATAAAGCCTGGCGAGAAGATTGCGCTGATCGGTCGCTCTGGCTCTGGCAAATCGACATTGCTTCAGGTGCTTGCCGGAATGCTTGAGCCTCGCTCGGGCCAGTATCTTCTCGATGGTTACAGCGCAGCACATTATTCGGTGGCGCAAATTCGGCAACAGGTTGTGCTGTGCAGCCAGGATGCGCAATTGTTCGACACCAGTATCTGGGACAACATTCTCCTCGGCCTTAATGAGCCGTCGGCAGATATCGTGACCAAAGCAGTACGCGCTGCCAATCTCGACAGCTTTGTCGAGCGCAGTGTTGAAGGCTACAACCGCAAACTGGGGCCGGGCGGGAAGAACCTGTCGGGCGGGCAACGAAAGAGCATTTTGCTGGCTCGCGCGCTTGTGCGCGATCCTGCAGTTCTGTTGCTTGATGAACCGACCGAAGCGATGGACGTAGGCAGCGAAAAGACGGTCATGGCCGGTTTGCAGCAAGCAACCCAGGACAAGACCCTCATTATCGCAACACATCGCATCGCACTGCTGGATATCGTGGACCGGGTAATCTGGCTGGATAACGGCAAGATCATAGCGGACGCGCCCAAGGCAGAAGTCATCGCCAAACTGCAATCCCGCCCCATGCCGAGGGCCGCATGAAACAGAAGCGGCACATCCAATTCGCTAAATCAGCAGGGAAAACCTAGTGGCAGGCGGATCATCAGATGGGGAAGTCAACCATTGGCCAGCGTTCGTGGACGTGCTCACGACGGTGATCATGGTCGTCACGTTCCTGCTCGTGATCATGAGCGCGGCCGTGATGGTGCTTTCGCAACGCGTGGTCGCGCAGTTGAAGAACAGCATGGCAGCCGAACTGGCTGCCAGTGGCAAAGCCAAGGGCGCTTCAAGCGATCAAAGTGCTGCGAGCGCGCAGCAGAAGGCTCAAGGAACGCAAATCGATGCCGAAAAGGGCACTTCTGTGGCGGAACTTGGCGATGTTTTGCGCACGCAGAACCCGGTAACAGGGCGTGACGAACTGACCATCAGGACGCGCGAAAGCCCGGACCTGTTGAAGGTCAAGGTGAAGGCTATGGAGCAGTCCAACGCCACAACCGGTGTCGAGGTGAAGACAGCCGATACGCTTTTGCAGATCGACTTTGAACCTACGGCAATCAGGTACAGCGGCGATAATACGGAAGCGATTGTCAAGTTCGTCGAAAAACATGCCAACGACGGGATGAAGTTCGAAATCTGGGCGCTGACGCCACAGGACGCTTCACTGTCAGAAGCGCAGCGGATCGGGTTCTATCGTGCTGCTGTCACACGCAACTTGCTGGTGAAGGCAGGTGTCAAACCTTCCAACATCGCCACTCAGGTACGTGTGACCGATTTGCGGTCTAAGGAAGGCCATACTGTTCGCGTCGTCATCAAGCCCTGAACTGCAGCAGGAACCGGGAAAGCTTCAAGTCATGGAAAAAAAGATACGTTCTGACCTTCTGAAAATGATTGCGATCATGGTCGGTTTGGTCGGCATTGGCATCTATGCCCGTGACTTCGTGATCGAAGGCATCATGGCAAAGGCTGCCCTGAACCTTTCGATTTTCGGCCTTTTCGGTGTTGCGGCAGGGATTGCCTTCAAGCACGTTCTTGGCCTCAAGAACGAGATTCTCGCCATGAAGGCGCTGAAGATCGATTACGGATCGCAGGAACAGCGCCCCGAAGATCCGTACAAGACCCCGGCGATCGTGTTCAAGGAGCCCTCGCTGCTTGGCCAGGGCTATCGCATGATTGCCGAAGAAATGGGCAAGCAGGAAACGCTCAAGATCTCGGACGCGTCAGCCCAGCTTATCCTGCACGACGTTGATATGCGCATCAACGACCGTAAATCGACCTTGATGTACTTCTCGGGCCTGATGGTGTTTTTGGGCCTGCTCGGCGCGTTCATGGGCCTGATGAAGACGGTGAGTTCGGTCAGCGAACTTATTGGCTCGATGGATTTGAACGGCGGAGCTGACAGCTTCGGCAAGATGATCGAAGGCATGAAGGCGCCGTTGAACGGCATGTCTGTCGGCTTCTCGTCTTCGTTGTTCGGTCTTTTGACATCAATGGTTCTGGGCGCACTCGAACGGTTCATGACCGGTTCGATGAAAGTCGTGCGCAACGAATTCGAGCATTGGCTATCCAACGTTTCGTCTTTGGAGACGACCGCTTCGGAAGCGACGGGACAAGGGCAGGGCGGCGGTTCTACTGCGGGCGTTGTGCGTGCGCTTGAGCTTGGCGGGCGCCAGTTGCGTGATTTGCGCGAAACCATCCTGGATACCGCGATGGTGGGTCAGGAAACCAATCGCGCGGTGATGGGCCTTGCCCAATCAATTCAGGTGCTGAACGGTTCGCTTGCCCGGATATATGACCCCGAGCCTTTACTGAGGCCGATAACGGACTGCGTGGCAGATCTTGCGCGCAACCAGACTGCTTTGGTGCAGCAATTTCAGGGGCTGCATGATCAGGCCGCCGAAGACCGGCGTTTCATCCGCGAAACACTTGCAGTGATCCGCAGCCAGCACGTACCTGCGCAGGCGTTTGATCCTGAACGCTTGCACAGCCAGCTTGAACGGATCGGCACGCTTAACGAACAATTGCTTGAGATTGGTCTGGCTAACAACAGCCGTGAATTGAGCGCAAATGCGCGGACCGGGCTGCTCGGATCGTTCACGCGCTGGATTTTGCGGATCGGCGATGACCGTGCCGTTGCCAAAGCGCGGCGCGACCTGTTGCGTGACATCCGCCAGATGCACAAAGCGCAGCGCCGCTTGGTCGAAAAGGTGGATGCCGCGCTTGGCCAGAGCGTTGAAAAGCTGGGGCAGGACCGCGTGGTCAATGCCCGCCATCTGGCGCAATTGACCGGGACGACCGAGGCTAACAGCACCATTCTGGCCGAGCTTTCGCGGCGGCTTGGCAGTATTGAAGAACTGGCGGGGCAGGATGACGGTGCGAGTTCACCCGCCGCAAGCTTGTATGGCGCGCGGCTTGAACTGGCGGTTCTGCGGCAGCGACTGCAGGCGGCTCAGGAAGAAGGCGCGCAGCAAGTTGATGAAACACATGCGCTGGACGGGGATAACCGGTTGCGCGCAAATGATGGAGGTCGTTCGCAATGATCACGCTTGGCAGCATTTTCAAACGCAAGCGCCCCGGTTTCAGCCGTGCGGCACAGCGCTATAGTTGCCGGATCGAGGGCAATCTGGTGGTTGGCGACCGTATGGTCAACTTTGAGGGTATCGTGACCGATTTTTCCAGCGGCGGGGCGCAATTCCGTCCCAAGCTGCTGTATATCATGGACCGCCGCGATGTTCCGATCACGCTGACTTTTGGCGGTGTCGAAATTTCCGGCCGGATCATGAGCACCAGTCCTGCCGGATTTGGTTTACGCTTTGATGAGCCAATTAGTGAATCGCAAATCGAAGGTCTGATCGGATTGGCAAACAAGCAGCCTGAATCTGTGCACTGACAGATGTTAACGAGCGCAGGAATGGCCGGTCAAAGAGTTTGCTGCGGCACGCTGAATTGGTTGATCGTAAGATTGTAAGATTATGATTTAATGCCATATTTAACGGATTTCGGGTGATCTTGACGGATGGTTCCCTGCTAAAAGCATATCCGCATTCTTACTTATAAAGCCTCGAACCAAGATTAACCACGTCGGTTCATAGCTGTCCGCATAGGTTTACTATGCGGGGAAATAACACGTGGTTGGGCAAATACGGACAAGTTCGTTTTTCCCTTTCGGTCGAGCGGCAGGCTTCGGTTATCTTTCCGGCACTGTCGTTGTGAGCCTTACCGCTTCGGGCATTGCCTGGGCAAATGCCGCGCCGTCCGCTTTGGCCGAATTGCCAACCGCAGCCGACCACATGGTAGTGGCGGATTCAATTTTCACCGACGATGCCACAGTTCCATATGGTTATGAACTGCCAGCCCGTACCAATAGCATGGTTATCGATAGCCCCGGTGCGATTGTCAGTCTGGGTGTGCAGCCGATACCGGTGGCCGCCACGATAGCAGAGCCTCTGGTACCCGGTGTTGGCCTGCCCATGTTGCAAAAGGCGGTGTTCAAGGACACGGAATTACCGGCAATTGCGCCAACGCCAATGGCTCCGGTCGAAATCCCGCAATTTTCGGAAGGGGGCCAAGACGCGGCACCGGCTGCTGCCGGACCGGTTGAAGCCATCCCCGCCCAAGCCGCTGCGGTAACGCCTGATCCTGCGCCGCCTGCACAAGCGTCGCCCATTCCTTTGCCATCTGTCCCGCTGACAACTGGACCCGCGGCAGATGGGCCAGCGCCAACCGAACCGGAACCGGTGGTGGCCATGCCTGACCCGCAGAGACCGGATAACGCGTCCGAGCGTCCGCAAGGTATTGAATCGCTGCGGGACGCGATCATCGAGGCGCTTAAGGCAAACCCTGAAATCCAGATCGCGCTCGCCCGTCAGGACGATGCGCGTTACGGCGTTCATGAGGCATGGTCCGGCTATTTGCCCAAGGTCGACATGCAGGTGGCCCTGGGCGGCGAGCTGACGGTTCCATCAACCGGTGACCAGACGATGCTGCGCCGTGCCGAAGGCATTGTGACGCTGAACCAGAATATCTGGGATTTCGGCACGACCATCAACGACATCAAGCGCGCCCGCGCCACGTATCGCAGCGCCCAGTGGGGCACGCGCGAGCGGATTGAAGCGATCTCGTACGAGATCAGCGCTGCGTATCTGACCATGCTGGAGCGAACCAAGCTTATCGAACTGACCGAATCCGAGATTGCAGCGACGCAGAAGATTCTGGACATGGTCGTGATCCAGGAAGATCTGGGGCTGACAAGCTCTGCCGATGTGAGTCGGGCCAAAACGCGCTTCCAGGCCCTTCAGGCTGAATTGATCGACCGGCGTAGCGCGTTGACGCAAGCCGAAGAAGCCTATCGCAGGCTGACATTCCATCTGCCGGGCAAAGTTGTCGATCTGCCATCGACCAACGGCAAGCTGCCAACCAATCAGGAAGATGCCGTCGCGCTGATTGAGACGCAAAGCCCGCGCTATGCGCAGGCCAAGGAAGACCGCCGTTCGCTGGAGCGCCAGAAGGCGAGCCAGACGGGTACTTTCCTGCCGAAGATCGGGGTTATGGCGCAAGGCAACTGGCGTGACGACGTTTCCGGGCCGACCGGCCTGAACAGAGATGTCCGGGCAATGGTGACGCTGTCTTACAGTTTCTTCAACGGCGGGCGCGATATTGCCGTGCGCAACCGTATTTCTGCGCGGCTGCGCGAAGCCGATTACGAGCTTGACCGGCGCAGGCGCGAAGTCGAGCAGGATTTGCGCATAGACTTCAACAGTCTGGCATTCGCACGCGAGAAGATTGCGACGATCGAATCTGAAATTACCTCTGCCGAAAAGACCGCAGATGTCTATCGCCAGCAATTCCGCGAGAGCCGCCGGTCAGTGTTTGATCTGCTGGACAGCCAGCAGATTCTTCATGCGGCAAGGGCGCGCCAGTATTCCAACCAGATCGCCCTGCAATTGGCCGAGTTCCGCGTGTTGCAGAAGCTGGGCGGATTGTTTGACCTGTTAAGTTCCGGCGAGCCGTTACCGAACATTGTTTCACAAAGCCCGCAGCAGAAACCCTCAAAGCCGGACTGACGCCGGAAAGCGGCAGTTTACCCCGTCAACATCAACACGAGCGCAAAGCGCAACCGTCAAGGCAACCTCTCTAATTACGGTTAATACGTATATTCATACGAACCAGACCGTAGCCGTTTCAAGAGAGACTTGACCCACCAATAGGTTAGGCATTCAGCGAATGGTCAAGGCACGCGAAGTCAAGAACGGCGCCAAGACGAAGGTCTTGAGCAAGAACGCCGCGCAGCTTGCGGACGAGGGTGCAGCCGGTGGCGAGAAGCTGACCCAGGCGGGGCAGGGCTATGGCACCGCCAAAGTTGTCAATCTTGGCGCCGATGACAAAGCCGAACTTGGCATTGCCTATCAGCCTTTCAAGGCTGAAATCGTTGATATCGACGCGATCCTGACGTTCAATGATGGTACGAAGATCATCATTCCGGGAATGGCTCTGGCCGCGTTTTCCGGCCGCAAGCCGTTGCTTGTCTTTACAGACAAAGAGGTTCTGGCCGATGCTTCGCTGGCTGATGTTGGCGAAATTCGCGAAAGCGATGTGGCTATAGATTTCTCGCTGTCATCGTCGGATGCCGAAACACCGAGCGATAACGCAGCAAAGGCTGATGGAGAAAAGCCGCCGGCAGGCGGTGCAGTGCAACCCGGCGACGCCGCAAATGCCCAGCAAAACACCGCAGCCCAGGAAGAAAACAAGCACAAGTCGGACGCCGAGGCATCGCGCCTGACTGACAAGATCAGCAGCACCCAGTCATCAGCTGGCGCTCCGGCCAACGTTAACCCGCCTTCCAAGGCGTCTGACACGCCAGCGCCCGATGATGCTTTGGGGCCGGCAGGCATCGGTAAACTGGTGCCGACGCTGCAAATTGCGCTGTTCAACAAAGAGGGCGTTACCACGACGACCGAAGGCGGCGTGACGACTGTGACCGGTTCTACCGGTGGAGCAGGTAGTGCGACCAATTCCGGATATACGCAGCAATCAGCCAAGGAAACGATCACCGGCACAGCCAGTGGTGATCTGATCTATGCCGACCATCTGAAGCAGGCGCCCGAGGGTGCGTCTTTGCGCGTGCTCAAGGTCGAGGCGATGGTGCCCGCGGGCAGTCTTGACCTTTTGCAGATCACGATCCCGTCGCTTCCCGATGGCTATTCCATTGCCAATGCCGTCAAGACCGAACGTGGTTGGGTGGTTGATGTTGACGCCGGTAACATTACCAAAGTTACCACGATGACGGACGCAACGACCGGCCTTTCAGTTCCGGTCCCTGCGTCGCAATCGCGTTTCTCGTTTGAAGTGGAACTGATCTATCAGGTTCCCGCAGACGGGCAGGCAGCGGCATCAAGCGGTTTCCAGGACGAATTTTTCCTTCCGGTCCAGCTTGGTCTTTCGACTGATGGAAAGACAACAGTAAACGCGGTTTCGGTTTCGACATCGTTCGGCATCAAGGTTGTTGCTGGCGAAGCCGACATGACGGTCAAGAATCCGGTCAGTGGTGACCCGATTTACGTTCTGTTTTCAAACCCTCCGGGCAACGTCATTTCAGCGGGCGATGGCGATGATACCATCGTTGCAGGGATCGGCGCGGATGAAATCGACGGCGGCAATGGTTTCGACGTCGTCAGTTACAGCAATTCGCGGGACGCGGTAACAGTTGATCTTGGCACGGGCACAGGTTCGGGCGGCGCAGCCAGTGGCGATACTTACAGGTCCGTTGAGGGCATTACCGGTTCGGCACAGGGTGACAAGCTGACGGGCGATGCTGGTGCCAATACGATCAAGGGCGGCAAGGGAGCCGATACGATTGCAGGCGGCGGCGGGATCGACAAGGTCGATTATTCCGACGCATTCCCGGCCACGGGGAGCGTAACGGGCACCGCCCCGACCGACCCAAATGCAGTTCCTGACACCACCGGCCTTGAAATCTTCCTTGATGGCACTGCTTCAAAAGGTGGCGAGGCAGAAGGTGATCAGCTGACCGGCATCGAGCAGGTTATCGGGTCTGACCGGGATGACACCATCACAGGCGCTGCTGCCAACGAGACGCTGGAAGGCGGCGCGGGCAATGATGTTCTGGTGGGTGGCGCCGGTGCAGACCGGCTTGATGGCGGTGACGGTGAAGACCTTGCCGATTATTCGGCCTCAACCGGTGGCGTGACTGTCTATCTTGACGGACGCGCCGGTGAACGCGGGGATGCGCAGGGTGACGTGCTGGTCGGCATCGAGAACCTGATCGGTTCGGCAAATGATGACGTCCTTGTTGGCAATGCAAGCGACAACCTTATCGAAGGCGGCGCCGGTGCGGACCAGATTGATGGCGGCGCAGGCAAGGATACAATCGATTTTTCGACCAGCGCGGTTGCGGTCGAGGTCTATCTTGACGGGCGCATCAGCCGTGGCGGTGACGCCGAGGGCGATACTTACGCCAATATCGAAGTTCTGAGCGGTTCCGAGTTCGATGACCGTCTGGCTGGTGGAACCGGCGCGCAGACGATCAACGGCGGGATTGGCGATGATACGCTTGAAGGCGGAGCTGGCGCGGATCTGCTGCAAGGCGGCGACGGCACGGATATTGCCAGCTATGCCGGTTCGCGCAATGCGATGGTCGTATCGCTGGACGCCACGCAGCAAAGCGGCGATGCCATTGGCGACGTTTATGCCAGCATTGAAGGCCTTGAAGGTTCTGCCTTTGACGACATTCTGATTGGCGGCGTCAGTGCCGATATCCTGATCGGCGGCGCTGGCAATGACACCTTGCTTGGCGGCGCAGGTGCCGACACGCTTGAAGGCGGCAGCGGCTTTGACGCGGTCGACTATTCCGCAAGCTTTCAGGCTGTCGATGTGCGTCTTGATGGCACGCGCAGCTTTGGCGGTGATGCGCAGGGCGATGTCATCACCAACGTTGAACATGTTACGGGCTCGGCCTTTGCCGATACCATTCTTGGCAATGTTGATGTCAATCTGCTTGAGGGCGGTGCAGGCGACGATACGCTGACCGGCGGTGGCGGTGCCGATACGCTGGATGGCGGTTCGGGCCTTGATACCGCGTCCTATGCGGGCAGCGCCTCGGGCGTTTCTGTCGGCCTTGATGGCACCCTTGGTCAGGGCGGCGATGCGCAGGGCGATATCCTTCAGGGTATCGAGAACCTGCGCGGCAGCGCGTTCAACGACCGCCTTTCCGGCAATGAAGATGCCAACGTGCTTACCGGCGGCGCTGGCGACGATACTTTGGTTGGCGGCCTTGGAGCCGATACACTGGTCGGTGGTGAAGGCGTTGATACGGCTGACTATTCGCTGGCCCAAGGGTCGGTCACGGTCCGCCTGGACGGCAATGCATCGACCGGCGATGATGCCGAAGGCGATGTGCTGCGCGGTGTTGAGCGGGTTGTCGGCAGCCTGTTTGCCGACGTTCTGATCGGCAGCACGGCAGACGATGTGCTGGAAGGCGGGGCCGGGGATGATGTGCTGCGCGGGGCCGCTGGCGCCGATACGTTGCTGGGCGGCGCTGGTCGGGATACTGCCGATTATTCAGATTCTGCCGGTGCGGTTCAGGTCAACCTTGCAACGGGCATCGGTCTTGGCGGTAATGCCGGGAATGACAGTTACAGCAGCATCGAAAATGTTCGCGGTTCCGATCAGGCCGACGTTCTGACCGGCGATGCCGGGGCGAACCTGCTGGATGGCGGCTTTGGCAATGACACACTGTCGGGCGGCGATGGCGCCGATACGCTTCAGGGTGGCGGCGGTTCGGACATTGCCGATTATTCTGCCAGTGCAGCGGGCGTCCAGATTTCGTTGCTGGCAGGAACGGCCGCGGGCGGGGATGCGCAAGGCGATGTGCTTGACGGCGTCGAAGGCATTGTCGGTTCGGCCTTTGCAGACATTCTGACGGGCGATACCGGCAACAATTCGCTGAGCGGCGGTGTGGGCGACGATACGCTGACCGGCGGCGCGGGTGCCGACGTGCTGGACGGTGGCGACGGGATCGACACGGCTGATTACAGCACATCATCATCGGGCATAACGGCCACGCTGGATGGCAATCCGGGACAAAGCGGCGACGCCCAGGGTGACAGCCTGCGCGGTATTGAACGCCTTGTCGGTTCAAGCTTTGCCGACCGGCTGGGTGGCAGCGACAGCGCAGATACGCTGATCGGCGGCCTTGGTGACGACACATTGCAAGGCATGGGCGGGGCCGATGTTCTGGATGGCGGCGACGGTTTCGATATTGTCGACTATTCCTCCAGCGACGAAGGCATCGTCGCAGGCCTTGATGGCCGCGCCAATACGGGCGGGGATGCCGTTGGAGACGTTTTCACCAGCATTGAAGGTATCACAGGCTCAGACTTTGCCGATGCGCTTTATGGTTCGGCCATCGCCGATGCCCTGCGCAGCGGTGGTGGTGATGACACGGTGTATGGCTCGCTCGGGGCCGATACCCTTGTTGGTGGCGCAGGCTTTGATACAGCAGATTATGGCGCATCTGACAGCGCGGTGGATGTCAACATCCAGACCGGCACCGGATCTGGCGGCCATGCCGAGGGCGACCAGCTTGCCGGCATAGAGCGCATCCTCGGTTCGATCTATGACGACACCCTGACCGGCGGCAGCTCTGGCGATGCCCTGAGCGGCGGCGCTGGCGATGATACTCTGCAGGGCGGCGGCGGGGCCGATACGCTTGATGGCGGCGCGGGCACCGATACGGTGACTTACGCGCTTTCGTCAGCCGGTATCCAGCTGACTCTTGATGGCAGTTCCGGCCAGGGTGGCGATGCCGAAGGTGACCGCGTCAGCAATGTCGAGCGCGTCATTGGTTCGCTGTACGATGACACGATCATCGGTGCGGGCGCGGCTGAAGTGCTTGAAGGTGGAGCGGGCAAGGACCGGCTTTCCGGCATGGCGGGCAACGATACGCTGTCCGGCGGCACCGGCGATGACACCCTTGAAGGCGGTGCTGGCGAAGACCGGATGCTGGGCGGCGAGGGTGATGATGCATTTAACGGTGGCGCTGGTGCAGACACGCTGATCGGCGGCACCGGATTTGACACCGCCAGTTACGAAACATCGGATATTGGCATAACGGTTGCGCTGGATGGCAGCCTTGGTGTTGGTGGCGATGCGCAAGGCGATAACCTGAGCGGTATCGAACGGCTGGTCGGTTCGGCATTTGACGACCGGCTGACCGGCAGCCTTAACGCCGATACGCTGGACGGCGGCGCGGGCAATGACACGCTGGAAAGCGGTGCCGGTTCAGACTTGCTGACGGGCGGCAGTGGCGATGATGTCCTGATCGGGGCTTCGGGCGCTGATACGCTGGATGGCGGGGCCGGTTTCGATACGGTTGATTATACAACGTCAAGCGCAGGTATCACGGCCTATCTGAACGGTTCAGCCGGTCTTGGCGGCGATGCGACGGGCGATACGCTGTTGGGCATCGAACACGTCATCGGCACGGGCTTTAATGACCTGCTGGTGGGCGCAAGTGCAGATGAACTGCTGCAAGGCGGCGGTGGCAACGATACGCTGATCGGCGGTCTGGGTGCCGATACGCTTGAAGGCGGGGCTGGCGTCGATACCGCGGAATACACCGCCTCGGCATCTGCTGTGGACGTTGACCTTCAGGCAGGCACCGCTTCGGGCGGCGACGCGCAGGGCGATGTCCTGTCGTCCATCGAAGTGCTGCTGGGATCATCGGGCGATGACCGGCTGGCGGGCACAAGTGCCAATGACACGCTGATTGGCGGCGCTGGCAATGACCTGCTGATTGGCCGCGATGGCAATGATGACCTGCTGGGCGGCACGGGCGACGATACGCTTGAAGGTGGCGCGGGCGCTGACCTGCTGGATGGCGGAACCGGCCTTGATACGGTTGATTATACCACTTCGGCCTCGGCCGTTTCGGTTGGCCTTGATGGCACAACCGGCGTTGGCGGCGATGCGCAGGGCGACACCCTGTTTTCGATCGAGAGCCTGACCGGTTCGGCATTCGATGATACGCTGTGGGCCGGAACCACGGCTGCCGCGTTGAGCGGTGGCGCAGGAAACGATTCCCTTCGCGGCAGCGCCGGTGCGGACCGGCTTGATGGCGGTGCAGGCAATGATACCCTGATCGGTGCTAGCGGCGCAGACCGTCTTGACGGTGGCGCAGGCGTTGACACGACCGACTATTCCAGTTCGATTGGCGGCGTCACCGTAGGTCTTGACGGTAGCGTCGGGATTGGTGGCGAGGCTGAAGGCGACACGCTGTTCAGCATCGAACAGATCACCGGATCAAGTTTTGATGATAGTCTTTCGGCAGGCGCTGCCAACAGCACGCTGATCGGCGGTTTGGGCAGCGATACGCTTAACGGCGGTATCGGCAATGACTCGCTGCTTGGCGGCGGCGGC
>JADYXV010000378.1 GCA_020853995.1 Novosphingobium sp. | reverse complement strand
GCCAACATCCAGGCCAACAGCCTCGATATCATGCGGCATGGCAGGATCACCATCAGCAGCCTGCAAGTCGTCCCCGGAACGAACAACAAGCAGTACATCCTGTGGCAACGTTGCAAGGGCGCAAAGAACGTGCCCTCACGATATGGTCCGGCAGGGACCGGCACAACCACGACACTTGCCGGTATGGGACCCACCGGTTCCGAAATTACGGCAAGCGAAGGCGACGCGGTGATCTTTGTCGAGGTCGAATACGATTATCAGCCGCTCATCACTGCCAAATTCGCACCTACCAAAGCCATCCGCGCAGTGGCTGCGTTCAATGTGCGCGATGACCGCGATATTACGCAAATTTACCAGCGCAACCCTGGTAATCCTGATGCGGTGGCATCATGCTCTGTCTATGAGACACCTGCATCGCCATCAACGCCAACCCCAACACCGACACCAACAAGTGCGCCAACGCCCACTCCGACTGCGACACCTACACCAGGGCCAACCGACACAGGCGGCCCAAGACCTCCAGGGCGCAGGCCACGCGATACCTCGACATAAAACAAGACCAAACAATAGATCAGGCGAGAAAAAGGGGACGCGCATCCAGATGCGGGTCCCCTTTGTTATCTCTCCATAACCAATCGAATGTCAGCGATAGCAAACCTTGCGCACGGCATCGGCAACGCGTTTTGCATCGATCAACGCTGCCTTTTCGAGGTTTGCCGCATATGGCAGCGGTACGTCTTCGTTGCACACGCGCAGGACCGGAGCGTCGAGGTGGTCGAAGCCCTCCTCCATGCATATCGCCATGATTTCCGACGCGATCGAACACACAGGGAAACCTTCTTCGGCAACCACCAGTCGATTGGTCTTGGCAAGCGAGGCCAGCACGGTTTCCTTGTCCAACGGACGCAGCGTACGCAAATCAATGACTTCGGCGTCAATGCCTTCAGCAGCCAAAGTAGCCGCTGCCTCAAGTGCGAGCCCTACGCCGATCGAATAGGAAACGATCGTCACGTCCTTGCCTTCACGTACGATGCGCGCCTTGCCGATGGGCAGAACGAAATCGTCCAATTGGGGCACGTCAAACGTACGGCCATAAACCAGTTCGTTCTCAAGGAACACGACAGGGTCTTCGCTGCGGATCGCCGCTTTCAGCAATCCCTTGGCATCCGCTGCGTCGAACGGCGCAATGACGATCAGCCCAGGCACATTGGCGTACCAGGGACCATAGTTCTGCGAATGCTGCGCGCCGACCCGGCTTGCTGCCCCGTTCGGGCCACGGAAGACGATGGGACAGCGCATCTGTCCGCCAGACATGTAATTGGTCTTGGCGGCCGAATTGATGATATGGTCAATCGCCTGCATGGCAAAGTTGAACGTCATGAATTCGATGATCGGCCGCAGACCGCCCATAGCAGCGCCGGTGCCTATTCCGGCAAAACCGTATTCCGTGATCGGTGTATCGATGACGCGTCGCGGACCAAATTCGTCAAGCAGACCTTGCGTTACCTTATACGCGCCCTGATACTCGGCAACTTCTTCACCCATCACGAAAATGCGGTCATCCGCGCGCATTTCCTCGGCCATCGCATCGCGCAAAGCCTCGCGGACGGTTGTGCCGACCATTGCGGTGCCAGCAGGTACTTCAGGATCAGCGACAGGCACCGCAGCTGATGCAACTGCAACCTTCGCAGGGGCTTCGGCAGGCTTTGACTCCGGCGCCCTTTCGGCGACGGCTGCAACAGGTGCAGGGACAGCAGCAGGTGCTGCAGCCTCGTCATCGCCCTGCAGAGTGGCAATGACCGTGCCCACTTTCACGCCTTCGGTGCCTTCGGCAACAAGGATGCCCGAAATGACACCTTCGTCCACTGCTTCAAATTCCATCGTCGCCTTGTCGGTCTCGATCTCGGCAATGATGTCGCCAGACTTTACCGTGTCACCGGCCTTGATCAGCCACTTGGCCAGCGTGCCCTCTTCCATCGTCGGCGAGAGGGCGGGCATCTTCAGTTCAATCGCCATCTCAGTACTTCCCTACCAGCACGTCGGTATAAAGCTCGGCCATGTCCGGCTCGGGCGATGTCTCGGCGAAATCTGCCGCCTGTGCGACAGTCTGGCGAATGCGTTTGTCGATTTCCTTGATCTTCTCTTCGCTGACACCGCGCTTGAGCAAATCTGCCTTCGCCGCCTCGATCGGATCATGATTGTCGCGCATGTCCTGCACTTCTTCACGGCTGCGATACTTGGCCGGATCGGACATCGAGTGCCCGCGATAGCGATAGGTCTTCAGTTCCATAAGCACCGGGCCATTGCCCGCACGCACATATTCCAGCGCCACTTCGGCTGCTTGGCGCACTTCCAGAACATCCATGCCGTTCACGTCCATGCCGGGAATGCGGAACGCTGTGCCCCGCCGGTAAAAGTGCGTTTCAGCCGACCCGCGCTTTACCGCAGTGCCCATCGCATAACCGTTGTTTTCAACTACGAAGATGATCGGCAACTTCCACAAGGCAGCCATGTTGAAGGTTTCATAGACCTGCCCCTGATTGGCCGCGCCATCGCCAAAATAGGCCATGCAAACGCCGCCATCGCCGCGATATTTGTGTCCAAAGGCCAGCCCTGCCCCAAGCGATACTTGCGCCCCGACAATGCCATGCCCGCCAAAGAACTTATGTTCGGTGCTGAACATGTGCATTGATCCGCCCTTACCGCGCGAAATGCCCGCGCCGCGACCGGTGAGTTCAGCCATGATCACCTTGGGATCAATGCCATAGGCCAGCATGTGCCCATGATCACGATAGCCGGTGATAACACTGTCATGACCTTCCTGCAGCGCTGACTGCAGTCCCACGGCAACGGCTTCCTGCCCGATGTACAAATGACAAAAGCCACCGATCAGGCCAAGGCCGTACAATTGTCCGGCCTTTTCTTCGAAGCGCCGAATCAGAACCATCTGTTCATAGAACTTGAGCAGTTCTTCGTCAGATGCATCATAACGCGTGTGATTGGCGTGCGCCTGTTGCAGGCTTCGCAGAGCGAAATCAGCTTCCTCTGCCACCGACGACGCGATCACGGGCTCATCAGACGGGCTTCCGGCACCGGGCACCGTCTTTGCCGCAGATTTCGCTGCGGGCCTTGTGGCGGGTTTTACAACAGGTTTTGCGGCGGTTTTTGCGGCACTGGGCCTGGCGGGCTTTGCCAAGTCGTTTTCCTCTTCTGGCACCTCAAGCTCCGTAAAATCGGAACCTCACATTCCTGCTATAGCCTAGCAAGATATGTTCGCAACGATGTTTGACACCAACGAACCTTTTCCGGATACCTATGCAAATTATCTGAACCATATTGGTTTCTGGTTCGCATGCGCAACACGACCACCCAAAACATTCAGGCATCCGGCAACCTCAACCGCGCTCGGTGGCTGCGATCCCTGAATCGACAACACCAGAGTGCAAATCCAAGTCTCCGCGCCAAAAGGAAAGGCAGGGAAACTTCAACGGGAATCTCGCTCTCGCGTGGTTGGCTTGCCATTAAGCTTCCCTGCTTGGCTGACGCTAAAGACCGACCGGATCGGTTGGCAAAGGCATTTCCCCGCTGACGGATTGTAGCGATGCCAAACTTAGGGTTTTGACAGTGAGCGATGATCTGCAACAATATCAAGTCATGCGCATCTTGATCGTTGAAGATAGCGAAAGGCTCTCATGCCTGATCGCTGACGTGCTCAAACGCGATGGGCACGCCTGCGACATTGCGGCCACGCTGGAGCATGCCGAACACGCCTTGGATGTTGCTGATTACGACGCCGTGCTGCTTGATCTTGGCCTTCCAGACGGGGATGGCGTCACCTGGCTCAAAGCACGCCGCCGTTTGGGCTTGGACAGCCCTGTACTCATGCTGACCGCGCGTGGTGCGCTGGACGACAGGATCATCGGGCTTGATGCCGGAGCTGACGACTATCTGGTCAAGCCGGCTGCCATGGACGAAATCTCAGCCCGCCTTCGCGCGCTATTGCGCCGGCCCGGGCGGCGAATGAACCCTGTTTTGCAAGTTAATGGGCTGCAACTCGATACGACTTCGCGGCAGGCAACTTTCAATAACGAACCACTCGAGCTTACCCGAAGGGAAGCAAATTTCCTTGAACTGTTGATGCGCGGAGCCGGTAGTGTGGTGCTGCGCCAGAAAATCGAAACCGCGCTCTACGATTTCGACGATGAAATTTCGCCCAATGCAATTGATGCCATTGCATCACGTTTGCGCCGACGGTTAAAGGCACACGGCGCTGGCGATTGTATTCATACCCTGCGCGGGCTTGGATACCTTCTGGAGGATGCGCCCCGCAAGCAAGGTACGCTGCCATGAGCAGGCGCCCGTCGATCAACCGCAGGCTGTCGCTTGGCTTGTCCATCACCGCGATACTCGGGACAAGTCTGCTGCTGACCGCAGTATTTGCAGAATATCGCCTCGGTATCCGTGATCTTGCCGGAACCGATGCCTTGCGCTTTGCCTGGGCCGAAGTTGCCGACCACGTCGGCATGCCCGTCCTGTTGCTGATCGTTCCGGCAATTCTGACGGTCCGTATCGTTATCCAGCGTTCGTATCGGCTACTGGAAAATTCGGCACGGGTTATCTCGGAAACGCCCGCCACCCGTGGTTTGCAAATAGATGACCGGGCCATGCCGGTTGAAGTCCTCCCGTTCGTAAGCGCCATCAACGATCTGTTGAAGCGCCTGGATCATGCGGCAAAGGAACACGAAAGCTTTGCCGCAGACGTTGCTCACCAGATCCGGACACCTTTGGCGATCATGGCGCTGAACCTTGATCACGGTGCAAACCCGGACATCAGCGTTTTGCGGGCCGAAGTCGCCAGCATGTCCCGATTGGTCGAACAACTACTGCTGTTGACCCAGGTGAACGCGCAAGCCGCTGCTCCGGCTCCTCTGGAATCGCACCCGCTGAATGATCTGGTCATTGATGCCACGTCGAGGTTTGCCCCGCTCGCCGTGGCGGCATCACGCAAGGTTGCGTTTGAGGAATGTGCCGCCGATGTTGCGGTTGCCTGCCACAAAGAGGCCGTGGCCTCGGCCTTGCGCAATTTGCTCGACAATGCGCTGAGGATTACCCCTGAAGGCGGGACCGTCGTCGTCGGATGTGGCCCCGGCAAACGCATTTTCGTCCGCGATGAAGGCCCCGGCCTGCCACCGGACCAATTGCAGACAATTATCACGCGCCAAGCCCGCACTGACAGCAGCCAGGGCAAAGGTGCCGGATTGGGACTGGCTATCGTCACGCGGATTATGGCAGCTCATGACGGTCAGCTGCAAACATTTCCGGAGAAGCGCGAACTGGTAATGGTATTTCCTGACTAACGCCTTTTTGCGTTTTGACGTCAGGTTGATGTCAGGCACGTCACTTAAGCGGGTAGATATGGGCAGAAACATTATTTTAAGCGGCGTCGCGCTGCTGGCTATTACACTTGGTGGATGGTGGACACTCTCGTCCGACGCGCCTCCTGTCGAAACGGACGCGGCAGAACAGGCGAACGCCAATCCCGATTTTCTGGCAGTAAACGCTGACAAGACCCGTTTGCTCGGGATTACGCTGGCTGCTGCGACCGTTGCCTCTGAAGTTCCCCTGGCACAGTTGCCTGCCACTATTTCCCCGCCGCCCAACGCGCGGGTTGCCGTGGCTGCAACATTGCCCGGAACTGTCCAACGCACTTTCGTCAACGAAGGTGACATGGTCCGCGCAGGCCAACCACTCGCCGTGATTGTCAGCCGTGATGTCTTGACGATCGGTGCTGACTTGTCGCGCGCAAATGCCCGGCTTGGCGTCTCGCAAGCATCTGCGGCACGCCTTGCCAAACTTAGCAGGGAAGGTATCATCGCGGGCGCCCGCGCCGATGAGGCCCAGGCACTTGCTGCCGAAGCCCGCGTCGATGTTTCCGAAAAATCGCGGATACTGCGGATGGTCGGGGGAAGCGGTAATACGGGCACATACACCCTGTCTGCGCCCATTTCAGGTCGTGTTACGCATGCCGATATTGTTGCCGGAAATCCGGTTGACGGGATGACTGCTCCCTATGTGATCGACGCCGACGGCAAGTATGAGGTGATCGCACAAGTGCCCGAAAACCTTGTCGGAACCTTGCGCCCCGGCATGACCGTGCGGCTGGGCGAACTTTCCGGTACCGTCACTTCCATCGGGTCAACAATTGATCCGGCGAGCCGTTCAGGAACGCTCAGAGCCAGTCTGCCGGCCGGCCCCGGCATCCTGGCGGGCCGGAACGCCACAGTCACCGTCTTTGGGCCTGCACCTGTCAAAGCGGTTACGGTTCCTGCCGCAGCTCTGGCGTCAATCGATGGGCGCGATGTCGTGTTTGTGGCAGCAAAGGACGGATATGCGCGCAGGGCCGTCAAAGCCGCCGCCGCGGACGCCAAGGGCGTGGTCATACTTGAAGGACTTGGCGTCGGCGAACGTGTCGTCGTCTCTGGAACAAGTGCGCTCAAAGCGCTGATACTGGCTCAGTAAGCGCCATGCTTCAACAGATCGTCGCTCAGTCCCTGTCACGGCGGATGCTGGTGATTGCCTTGTCGCTGGTTGTAGCCGCTTTGGGCGCGTGGGCGTTCATCCGGTTGCCGGTCGATGCTTATCCCAATATCGCCCAGACACAGGTCAAGATCATCCTCAAGGCCCCGGGGATGACCCCGGAAGAGGTGGAAAGCAGGGTCATCACACCAATCGAGACCGAGCTTTTGGGCATCCCCAATCAAGCAGTCCTGCGTTCTACCGCCAAATATGCCATCGCCGACATCACTATCGATTTTTCCGACGGCACCGATATCTATTGGGCACGCCAGCAAGTGGCAGAACGCTTGTCAGGTGTGCTGGCAGACATGCCGGGTGCGGTTTCCGGCGGTCTCGCCCCGATCTCGACGCCGCTTTCCGACGTTTACATGTTCACCATCGAAGGCCCGCTTTCGCTTCAGCAAAAGCGTGAATTGCTCGATTGGACAATCCGCCCTGCCTTGCGAACTGTTCACGGTGTGGCTGATGTGAACGCTTTGGGCGGTTTTGTCCGCACATTCGAAGTGCGCCCGGATCCGGTTGCGCTGGCCGCTGCAAAGCTGACCGTATCCGATCTGCAAACCGCCATTGAAAGTGGCAACCGCAACGATGGCGCGGGCAGACTGACCAGCGGTGAGGAATCGCTTATTGTCCGTTCGGTCGGCGCGATGCAATCAGTCGAAGATCTTGCCGGCCTAGTAGTGGCCAGTCGCGACGGCCGAATAACACGCGTCTCTGACGTGGCCAGCGTCGGTGCAGGCAGCCTCACCCGCTATGGGGCAGTCACCCGCAACGGACAGGGCGAAGCCGTACAGGGTCTTGTCATTGCTCTACGTGGTGCAGATGCCCGCACGGTGGTTGACGGCATCCGCACCCGCCTTGCCGAAATCGAAAGCGGCTTACCTGCCGGTACATCAGTCGACGTCTTCTATGACCGGTCCGATCTGATCTCGCGCGCAGTCGGCACGGTTGAAAAGGCACTTCTGGAAGCGACGGTTCTCGTAGTGATCTTGCTCATCGTGTTTTTGGGCGATTGGCGCGCAGCGGCCATTGTTGCTGCCACTCTGCCAATGTCGGCGCTTATCACTTTCCTGTTCATGCAGGCGTTCGGTCTATCAGCCAATCTGATGAGTTTGGGGGGGCTTGCCATCGCAATCGGCATGCTTGTCGATGGCGCGGTTGTGGTGGTTGAAAACATTGTCGAACGTCTAGGCGCGCGGAAGGATGATCACACGCCCGGACTTAATCTGGTCTACCGCGCAACCGCCGATGTGGTCGTTCCCGTCTCTGCCGGTATTGCCATCATCGCCCTTGTCTTTCTTCCGCTACTTGCGCTTGAAGGGCTTGAAGGGAAACTGTTTGCGCCTGTAGCGCTGACAATCGTCTTTGCCCTTGCCGGATCGCTGATCGTGGCGATCACTCTCGTACCGGTGCTGTCATCGCTGGGACTGCGCTCCGGTCACCATCAAGAGCCTGCGCTGATGCGTTGGCTAGCACCGCGCTATCACACTATGCTGACGGCGGCCTTCGCCCGTAAGAAACTGGTCTATGGCCTCTCCGGTCTTGGCCTGTTGCTCGCAGGGCTTGCATATGCCGGTGTTGGTAAAACCTTCATGCCCACGATGGATGAAGGCTCGGTTATCGTCCAGTTGACGAAATTGCCCTCGATCAACCTCGCAAAGTCGGTCGACGGGGATCTCGCAGTCCAACGCGCGCTGCTTTCGGTGCCCGAAGTGGCCGATGTAATCGCGCGTGTCGGTTCCGATGAACTCGGCCTCGATCCGATGGGGCTGAATGAAACAGACAGCTTCATCCGTTTGAAGCCGCAATCCGAATGGCGCGGCAATAAGGATTTCGTGATCGCCGAACTGCGCAAGGCCACTGATGGGCTGCCGGGCATCGAGACAAGCTTTACCCAACCCATCGAAATGCGCGTATCGGAAATGCTGACGGGCTCGCGCGGCGATCTGGCGGTGAAGATTTTTGGTCCGGACAAGGCAGTGCTCTCGGATCTTGCAGGCAAGATCCAGAAAACAATCGAAGGCGTTCCGGGTGCCACAGAAGTCTTGACCGTGGCCAACGATAGCGTCGATTATCTGCAACTTGATATCGACCATGCCAATGCCGGACGGTTCGGTATGCCGGTTGATCAATTGCAGGACGCATTGCGCGCTCAGATTGAAGGCATGAACGCAGGCAATGTGCTTGAGGGCCAGCGCCGGATTCCGATCATGATCAGGGGCGATGAAACACTGCGCAGCGATCCGGCCCGTTTTGCCGACCTGCAATTGCTGACACCGGGTGGAACGCTTGCCCGGGTAAGCGATATGGCAAGGATTGAAAAAACCAGTGGCCCGGTAAAGATGGACCACGAAAACGGCTCACGCTTTGCTTTGGTCCAGGCATTTGTGTCAGGTCGCGATCTTGTCAGCTTTGTTGATGAATCCAAGGCCCGCGTGACCAAGGATGTTGTTCTTCCTGCTGGATATCGCATCGTCTGGGGCGGCCAGTTTGAAAATCAACAGCGAGCCTCGGCCCGCCTGATGACCGTAATCCCGATTGCTTTGGGCCTGATCTTGCTGGTTCTGCTGGCCACTCTGCGCTCGATGCGGGCGTCGCTGCTCATTCTGGGCAATATCCCCTTTGCCATGGTGGGCGGCCTTATTTCGCTCTGGGTATCAGGCGAATATCTCTCTGTTCCGGCATCGGTAGGTTTCATCGCGCTGCTGGGAATTGCGGTGCTCAATGGTCTCGTCCTAGTTTCATGTTTCCGGCAATTGCGCTATGAAGGCATGACGATGGCGCAGGCCGTGCGCATCGGTGCCGAGCGCCGCTTGCGACCGGTGCTTATGACTGCCAGCATTACCGCCTTCGGCCTTGTTCCATTGCTTTTTGCCAGCGGCCCCGGCTCGGAAATCCAGCGTCCACTGGCAATCGTGGTTATCGGCGGACTGATCACCTCAACCCTGCTCACGCTCGTGCTGCTTCCAATCCTGTTCGAACGTTTTGGCGAAAGTGCGAACGAGCGTGACGACACCGGCACGGACAGGGAGATGGCCAATGTCTGACATGATCCTGTCGTTCCATTGCGCCACCACCGATGCAGACATAATTGCCGCTGCCCTTCGCACCATCTGCGACGTGCCAATTCATTTGCACGATGAAGCTGTGCTTGGCCGTGATTTTGACGATGCCGGGCTGGGCGAAAAGGTAACCGGCCGCTTGCGCCGCACCTGCATTGAACTTCTGGTCGAGGAAACCATGATTGACGCCCTGATCGAAGTGGCTCGTACGTGCCGCCGCCGCTTGCCTGTTCGCTGGCATACCGTGAACGTAAGTGCGCAAGGACGTTTGGCATGAACCGCCCCGCCTTTTGCGCCCTGGTCGCAACGCTCCTTGCCAACCCTGCCGTTGCTGCCCCGAGTTTGCCTGACGAACCACTTGTCGTGGCGGCGCTGGATAATCATCCATCCGTCACCGGCGCGGCGCAACGCGTCGAGGCCGCGCGTGCCGCTGCCCACATGCTGGCGCGCGGCAGTCAGGAGTTCACGCTTTCCGGCAGCTACATGTCGCGTGATATCACGGGCGAACGCCGCTACGACGAATTCGACGCAAGCCTGACCCGCGCCATCCGCATTCCGGGAAAGGCGGGCCTTGATCGCAAATCAGGCCAGCTTGGCATCGAAGTAGCCCAAAACCTGATGGAAGACGCGCGCCACCAGACAGCGCTTGTTCTGTCCGGAATGTGGATCGACTGGCTCACCGCCGGAGAACTGCAACGCAGTGACCTTGCCACTGTTGATCTTCTCGAACAGGAAGTCCGCGCTTTATCACGCAGGCATGAACTGCGCGATGCCTCGCGGCTCGAAATCGACCAGACGCAAGCAGCGCTCGATCAGGCTCGTGGACAGGCAACGCGGACGCTGGCAGATCTTGAGCGCGCCCGCGCGATGTTGTCTGCCAACTTTCCTGATTTGCCACTAACACCCGAGCCGCCCGCTCTGGGTACGCCCGAATTGCCAAGAGAAGGACTTGAGGCCCTGCGGGCACTGGTCATTTCGCGCAGCCACGAAATTCTGGCATCACAACGTGAAGCAGAACGCGTATCAACCCTTGCAGAACGTGCACAACGCGATCGTCTTGCCGATCCGTCTGTTGGTGTGCGCGTATTCAGAGAGCGCGGCGGGCTTGAACGCGGCGGTGGCCTGACTTTTTCCATGCCGTTGGGCGGCAGTTATCGCAAGGCAGCGGCAGAGCAAGCCTCATCTGAAGCAAGTGCGGCCCAGTTTGAATTGGTCAGCACCCGGCGGATGGTTGAAGCTACCGCGCAATCAGATCTTCTCGATGCGCGCAACCGTCTGGCCTCATGGGAAAAGTTCGATGCTGGCGCACGCACTGCCACGACCGCGGCTGCGCGGGTCAACACCGGTTACCGGCTGGGCGCAATCGATTTGTCCGACCTCTTGCTCGCACGACGGCAAGAACATGAAGCCAGACGCATGGAAATTACCGCACGTGCTGACTCCATACGCTCCCTGCTAAAGCTGCAGATTGATGCTCATGTAATCTGGATGGGCAGTGAGATCGAAAACTGACGCCCTTTGCAGTACCGGAGCTTGCTGATCCTAGGCCAGCATCCGGAGTCGCTCTTGCAAGATTTCACCGAGTGCATGAACGGGGTTGATTTCCCGTCCGACGAGCCACGCTTCAAATTCGTCAGCAGCCATTGGACGGGCCAGCAGAAAGCCTTGAAACTCATGGCAGCCCAACTTGCGAAGATATGCAACTTGCTCCTGTTGCTCGATGCCTTCGGCAACGATCTTTTGTCCCAGCGCCTTGGCCACGTTGAAAATCGCAAGCCACATCGAATTTGACCGGCCCGGCTCGCCAATGCTGGCCACCAAAGAGCGATCAACTTTTAGGGAATCGTATTGCAGGCGCGCCAACTGCGACAGGTTCGAGTAGCCATTGCCAAAATCATCGATTGAAACGCGCACGCCGTTCTGCCGCAGCGCGTCAACCTGTTCGCGCGTATGGTTAAAATCGGCCATCGCAACAGTCTCGGTAATTTCCAGCTCAAGCAGGTCGGGTGACAGTCCAACTTCTCCCAAAGTCGTCAAAACCACCGGTACAAAATCGGCCTGTTCGAACTGGACCGGCGATACATTGACCGCAACCGGAACGGCTAGCCCAGCATCGGCCCAAACCTTGGCCTGCCGGACCGCGCGTCGAAGAATAGCGTTGCCCATCGGCACCATCAATCCGCACCGTTCTGCTATGCGCACAAAAACTTCGGGCGACACCGCACCAATGCCGGGACAATGCCACCGTGCCAAAGCCTCGACGCCCGTAACCGCAAACGTCTGCGCATCGAACTTTGGCTGAAAATGCAGGTCCAAGGTATCATTTTCAACGGCATGGTGAAGCTCGCGTTCCATGCACGCGCGTTCGTCCAGTTTGCCCTTCAACGCCGGGTTGAAAAATACGTGACCGTTCTTGCCAGCTTCCTTGGCGGCGTACATCGCGATGTCGGAATAGGCGACAAGCTCTTCCGGATTGGTCGTGTCTTGCGGCAACTGGGCAATGCCCATGCTGGCGCTGACAAAGACTTCACTGTTGAAGATCGTAAAGCTTTCGCTGAACGCGTCGCGGATGCGATTGGCGATCTGCTCGATGGCTTCTTTGCTTTGCGGGCCAGGCAACAGCATGAGGAATTCGTCACCGGCAAATCGCGCAAACACAGGCTTTGTCGGGCAGGTCTGGCACAGTTCGCCGAAGGTCGTGGTGCAATGATCCAGGTCTGCACCGGTAACCTGCAAACCGCGTTCGATGATCCTTTGCGCAGCCCTGCGCAGCAATTCATCACCCGCATCATGGCCCATCGTATCGTTAATGCGCTTGAAGCCATCAAGGTCGATGAACAGCATCGTTGCGACACATTCGGACGGAGCCATCTTCCTGGCAAGATTGAGGATGTGCGAAATGACCGAGCGGTTGGGAAGTCCCGTAATGGCATCGGTATAGGCAAGCACGTTCATGCGCAGGATATTGCTGTTCAGCCGCTCCACCATCGCGCGAAAGCCGTCGGCAAGGCCGCCCACCTCGCATGAACAGTCCACGTCAACCGGGCTGTTGAAATCACCTGCAACCAGCGCCTCTGTACTTTCGCGCAAGGAACCGATCATTCTGGTCAACTTTTGCGCTGCCAGATAGTTCACAACTGCGGGAAACAGTACCAAACCCGCCAAGATCGCGCCTGATTGCCACGTCATCGGTCCGGTAAACTGACTTTGCGCAGCCAGCACGACAAGCGACGTAAGGACGAGCGCCATAAGCCCGAAGCGATTGGGTATGCTGTTAAGCCCCCGGCCTTTAGCTTTTGTCTTCATAAACGTTCCCGACGGTCCTTGTACCAGCATCGCTTGTGAATGCTGCGCCGCAAAGGAATGATAAACGTTTATGGTGAACCGGCGTTTGTCCCGCCCGCTAGCAGGACCACGCAAGCATCGTTGACGCCGGGTTTACCATCAGGCCGCTGCCCGATCTAACCGCACCAATGCTGAGATTTCAGCCGCCGGAACGGGTTTGCTGATTAGGAAACCCTGCGCCATGTCACAGCCGACAGAGGTCAGGAATTGCAGGCACTCTGCATCTTCCACCCCTTCAGCCACCACTTTCAGCCCAAGCTCATGCGCCAGGTCGATGGTAGAGCGCACAAGGGCACCATCCCCCCGGTTTTGATGCGCAAACTGGACAAAGCTGCGGTCAATCTTGAGCTCGCTCAGCGGCAATTGCTTGAGATAGCT